>CALLZQ010000617.1 GCA_937858255.1 uncultured Tabrizicola sp. | reverse complement strand
CGGCGGGCGAACCGGATGAGGTGATCGGGCAGTTTGTCCAACCGGGAATGCGGGCCGTGGCCAGCGGCGAGCCGGGCGAGATGACCTATGTTTACGATGTGCCCAATGCCTCGGTAAAGATCCAGCTTCTGACCAAGGGGGTTTCGAATGGCGATGCGCGGTTGGAACTGGTCGGCATTACCGGCAGCTATAGCCTTGTTCAGGCGGGCGAAGGGGGCTCAAGCCGCGCCAGCACAGAGGTACAGACGCTGACCTTTGCCATTACCACGACAGAGGGTGGTCAGACGGTCGATGTGACAGGCAGCCTGGCTGGGCTGGGCGTTTCCTGGGGGGGCACGATTCTGACCCCGGAAGCGATGAAGGACATGCCTGCGGCGCTTGCTGCCGGGGCGGCCTTTGAGGCGGCGATCCGTTTCGGCGCGGGCAGTGGTGAGATACAGGCCGCCGGGCGGGGCGTTCCTGCCCGTGTCAACGCGACGATTGAGGCGGGGCGGCTGGAACTCGGCCTGAATGCCAAGGGCCTGCGCTATGTCATCTCTACGACGGGTGTCTCGGTCGATAACAAAGCGGAAAATGTGCCGCTGCCGGAACTGCATCTCGGCTATGATGAGGCGGCGATCTCGCTGACCCTGCCGGTTTTGCAATCTGATCTGCCCGAGGATTTCGGGATGTCGGTGCGGCTGGTCAATCTGGCGGTTTCCAATGAGCTTTGGGATATGCTCGACCCGACGGCGGTTCTGCCGCGCGGCCCGGCAAGTCTGATCGTCGAGACCAGCGGCAAGATGCGGTTCCTGGCCGATATGTTCGATGAGGCGGCGACGGCAGCGCTGGGCGAGGCGGATTGGGCGGAGATCGACGCCCTTACCCTTTCAGATCTGCAACTGCGCTTTGCCGGGGCCGAGGTGCTGGGCAAGGGTGATCTGACCTTTGACAATGCCGACAAGACCAGTCTTGACGGCATGCCCGTGCCGACGGGCAAGGTTGAGGCCAAGCTGACAGGCGTCAACGGATTGCTGGACAAGCTGGTGGCGATGGGGGTTTTCCCCCCGGATCAGGCGATGGGCTTTCGCATGGCTCTGGCCGTTTTTGCCAAGCCGGGTGAAGGCGCGGATGTGCTGAATTCCGAGGTGGAATTCCGCGACAAGGGCATTATCGTCAATGGGCAGCGTCTGAAATAGCCTGACCATGCAGCCCCGCTTGCACGAAGCGGCGCGAGCGTCTACCTCAAACGCCGGGCGACAGAAGGAACGAGCCATGACCGATCTGGCCGGTTTGACCGGGGCGTTGTTAGAGGCGGCGGCCAAGGCCGGGGCCGAGCAGGCCGATGCCATTGCCGTCGCGGGCACCTCGCTGTCGATCGACCTGCGGCATGGCCGGCTTGAGACAGCCGAGCGGGCCGAGGGCACCGAGATCGGACTGCGGGTGCTGATCGGCGGGCGGCAGGCCTGCGTTTCGGCCTCGGATCTGTCGGGCGCAACGATTTCCGCGCTGGCCGAGCGGGCGGTTGCCATGGCGGCCGAGGCGCCAGCGGATCCCTATGCCGGTTTGGCCGACCCCGGTCAGATCGCCCGGCAATGGGATCTGGCGGCGCTGGAGATGGCCGACCCGGCGCCAGAGCCGGATGCCGCAACGCTGGAAGCCGCCGCCCGCGCGGTGGAAGCGGCGGCGATGTCCGTCAAGGGCATCACGCAGGTCGAGGCCTCGGGCGCCTATTCGCGGCGTCAGATGCATCTTGCCGCCTCGAACGGCTTCAGCGGCGGTTACGGACGCACCTCGCATTCGCTCTCGGCCGTGGCCTTTACGGGCGAGGGCACGGCGATGGAACGCGACTGGGCCGCCGAGGGCCGGATTTTTGCCGCCGATATGCCGGGGGCCGACGGCATTGGCCAACTGGCGGCTGAGCGCGCCTTGCAACGTGCCGGGGCGGTCAAGCCGCGCACCGGTAGCTTTCCGGTCCTGTTTGATGAACGGGTGGCCTCCAGCCTGATCGGCCATCTTCTGTCGACCAGCAACGGCGCGGCGGTGGCGCGCGGGGCGACATGGCTGCGCGATGCGCTGGGGCAGCAGGTGTTGCCGCGGGGCATGGATGTGATCGAGGACCCGCATCGCCCCCGGATCGCTGCCAGCCGGCCGTTCGATGGCGAGGGCCTGCCGACCCGCCGCCGGCTGATCGTTCAGGACGGGGTATTGATGGGCTGGACGCTGGATCTGGCAACCGGACGGCGGCTGGGTCTGCCCTCGACCGCGAATGCAGCGCGCGGGGTCTCTTCGCCGCCTTCGCCCGCGACATCGAACATCGACCTGACGCCCGGGGCCTACAGCCGCGATGATCTGATTGCGCAGATGGGAACCGGGCTGTTGGTCACCTCGATGATCGGTTCGACCATCAGCGCGACCACAGGCGATTATTCGCGTGGGGCGGCGGGTTTCTGGGTCGAGAACGGCCAGATCAGCCACCCGGTCAACGAATGCACCATTGCCGGCAATCTGCGCGAGATGCTGCTGCGGATCGTCGTCGCCAATGATGCCCGGGCGCATCTGTCGACGCGCGTACCCTCTTTGCTGATCGACGGGATGACCCTTGCCGGCGCCTGACCTTGCCCTGATCGCGGCGGCCGCGCGGGCCTCTGGTCAGATCGCCATGCGGTTTTTCCGCGCCGCGCCGCGCGTCTGGGATAAGGGTGGCGGTCATGGCCCGGTCACAGAGGCGGATCTGGCGGTGAACGCCTATCTCAAAGAGCATTTGCGCGCCGCGCGACCCGATTATGGCTGGCTTTCCGAAGAGACGCCGGATGATGCCGCGCGTTTGTCCTGCACGCGGGTCTTTATCGTCGATCCGATTGACGGCACCCGCGCCTTTATCTCGGGAGAGACGAATTTCGCGATCTCCATCGCGGTGGCCGAGGCAGGCCGCATTATCGCCGGGGCGGTTTATCTGCCGGCCAAGGACCGGCTTTATACCGGCGGGGCGGGCTTGGGGGCGCAGCGTGACGGGGTTCCGGTCCAGACCTCTGCCCGGGCGACACTGGCGGGCGCGCATGTGCTGGCCACCAAGGCGAATATGGCGCCGGAATACTGGCCGAACGGCGTGCCCGATTTGCAGCGCAGCTTTCGCACCTCGCTGGCCTATCGCCTGTGCCTTGCGGCCGAGGGCCGGTATGATGGCATGCTGACCTTTCGCCCCAGTTGGGAATGGGACATCGCCGCCGGATCGCTGATCTGTGCCGAGGCCGGGGCGGTCGGGACCGACCGCCACGGGGCGCCGTTGCGCTTTAACTCGCCCGCGGCGCAGACCGATGGCGTCGTTGCCGTGGCGCCGGGGCTGCATCCCCAGATCCTCGCGCGGTTGGGCCGGGGCTGACGGGTCGCCTAAGATGGAAAATGTCCGCGCCCCGGGACAGGGCACGGACAAAGACGGTCCAATACGAGGGAGTGCGCGCAGCAGACCGTTTTCAGAGGCCGGTCGTCAGGCCGCCTTTGCGCTGCGCACCGGGAAGTCGATATCGGTCTGGGCGACGTGGTTCAGGTAATTGGTGAAGATATTCAACACCACTTGCCCCACGGTTTCGACCACATCGGATTCGCTCAGACCGGCCATCCGCGCCGCCGCCAGATCGGCATCGGCGATGCGCCCGCCCTGGGCAACGATAGCCAGCGCCAGCTTGAGGATCGCGGCAAGACGCGGATCTTCGGAATGCCCGGCCAGATGGGCGTCGATCTCTGGCCCGCTGACCTTGAGGCTGCCGGAAATCGCCGCATGCGCCGAGGCGCAGTAATCGCAGCTATTCGCGCCGGCGACAGCAAGGGCAATCGCCTCGCGGGTGCGGGGCGAAAACCCGCCCGCCGCCAGATTTTCATTCAGGCCCAGCAGCGCGGTCAGCACGGCGGGCTGGTTGGCGGCGACCCGGTAGAGGTTCGGCACCATCCCGATCTTACCCTTGATCGCGGTAAACAGCGCGGCGACCTCGGGTTTGGGCGATGCGTCGCCAATCTGCGTGAGACGAGACATGGTCGTAGTCCTTTCGTGAGTGGTGGTAGGCAAAGAGATCAGGCCGAGGCCATTTCGGATTCCGGCGCAGAGAGGCCGATCACGATCACCACGGCGGCGCCGTTCACCCAGTAAAAGGCGGCGTCGAGGCCGTAGAAGCCAAGGGCGAAGGGCAGGGCAAGAAACAACAGACCCACGGCCAGATCGACCGCAAGGTGCAGCTTGTAGGGCAGGACGCGGATCACGCCGAACTGGTGATCGGTGAAAACGGTCAGCAGAAAGGCCGCAACGCCGATGATCGGCGAGATGGTCAGCGCCAGCGGGTTGGTCTGGCCGAGGTCGAGCAGGAAGGGCAGGGCGATCAACGCCAGCGCGACCGGGTAATCGAGCCAGGCATGAAGGTTCTTTGTGACAAAGCGCATGGCGCATGGTCCTTTCAATGGCAGGGTCAAAGGCAAGCGGTCATCCGCTGCTACGCCCTATCTAAGCGCCATTGTCTGGACGATGAATTTCAGATCGTCCGGTATGTATTGCAGATCGTCCGAAATGGTGGACGAATATTATGCCGCTTCGCGCCGTTCGCCGCCGTTCAGCCGGAACGAGGCGGGTGAGGCGCCGATTTCCTTCTTGAATACCCGTGAGAAGGCCGATTCCGAGGCATAGCCCGAAATCTCGGCGGCCTCGGCAACCGAGAGGCCGCGCACCGACAGCGCCTCACGCGCAATCTGCATCCGCCAGGCGGTGACATAGGCCATGGGCGTGACGCCCAGCAGCGACGCGAATCGCTCGGCAAAGCCGGTGCGCGACAGGCCCGCCTCGCGCGCCAGTGCTGCCACCGACCAATCAGAGGCCGGTTCGCGGTGAAAGGCCGCCAGCGCCCGACCCAGTTGCGGGTCGGCAAAACCGGCAACACCGGTGCCGCCGCGCGGCGCCTGTTCGATGAAGGCCCGAATCGCTTGGGCAAAGATGGCCTCGGACATCTTGAGCGCAATCAGATCGCCCCCCAGACGCGCGCCCCCGGCCTCGGCCCCGATGATCTTGAGCGTCGCCTCAAGCCAGGGGCCGGCCTCTTCGCCATAGCCGCGAATATGAATCAGCGGCGGCAGGCGGTCGAACAGCAGATGGCGTGACCCCTCGGCCAAGGCGAAATGGCCGCAAATCAACTGGGTGTCGCGGGGGCTGTCCTCGCCCCCCCAGACCAGGGTGCCGGAACCGGCAAAGCCGGATCGCGACAGCACATCATCCAGCGGCAGCGCCTCATCCGGGCCGGTGTGGCGGCAAGACAGAATATGCGCCGCCCCATGCGGGATGATCACCAGATCGCCCTGCGCCAGAATCACCGGCGTTGTCTGTCCCGCTACCCGCACCATCGCCTCGCCCCGGTGCGCGAAGTGGAATCGCGCCACATCCCGATAGGCGGGCACGCGGACCCCCCATGGCTCGGTAAAGCTGGTGCGGAAGTAAAGCGAGCCGCGCAGGGACAGGCGGGTCAGGATGTCGCTCAGCAGATCCAGCATGGTTTTCAGTCTTTCTGATTCTGTGGTTTCGTCCGGTGATCTGAACGATCTGACAAGATAACTGAACCATCCGGCATTCAAACGCCAGCAAAAAGACGCTGTATTGGGGTTGTGCCGATGGGGCGGGCCGGGCGGATCAGCCCACTGCCCCCCGGGGGCCGCTGGTCCAGGACGGGCTGGCGACATTCTTAACCCTTCCCGAAAGGAAAACAGATGAACCGCAAGATGACCTTTATTGCCGCTACCCTTGCCGCGCTTTGCGCTTTTGGTCCGGCGATGGCTGCCGATGAGGCCAATGTTGCCCCCGGCCTGACCTATGGCGGGGCGCCGCTGGGTCTGCACGGCGCCGATCCGGTGGCCCTGCTGGACAAGGGCATGAATGCCGAGGGCAGCGCGGCCTTTGCCGGCACCCATGACGGCGTGGCCTATTACTTTGCCTCGGAAGAGAACCTGAAGGCGTTCGAGGCCAACCCGGCCCGCTATGCGCCGCAATACGGTGGTTTCTGCGCCTTTGGCGTGTCGGTCGGCAAGAAGTTCGATGGCGATCCGCGCTTTGCCGCTGTCATGGATGACAAGCTCTACGTCTTCCTGAACGAGGATGTCTTCAAGGCCTACCAGAAGGATCAGGCCGGCACCATCACCAAGGCCGAAGGCCACTGGATGAACATCGAGCATACCGCTGCGACCGATCTCTGATCGCATCGCCCGCCGGGCCGGTCTTTTCCGGCCGGCCCGGTCTTTTCCCGGAGATTGTCATGACCCATTCCCTTACCCTCGTCAGCCATGCGCTGTGCCCCTATGTGCAGCGTATCGCCATCGCCTTGGCCGAAAAGCAGGTGGCCCATGACCGGCTGACCATCGACCTTTCGCAAAAGCCCAAGTGGTTTCATCAGATCTCACCGCTTGGGCGGACCCCGGTGTTGAAGGTCGGACAGGCGCCACTGTTCGAATCCGCTGCAATTTTGGAATATCTCGAAGAGGTGCTGCCGCATCCTCTGTTGCCCGCCGATCCGGTCGAACGTGCCCGGCACCGGGCATGGATCGGGTTTTCCTCGGAATGTCTGAACGATATTGCTGGGCTTTATTCGACCACCGATACCGAGCGCTTTGCGCATCTGGCGGCCGGCCTGAATGCCCGGTTCCGCATTCTCGAGACGCAACTGGGTGATGGCCCCTGGTTCGCGGGTCAGATGTTCGGGCTGGTGGATGCGGTTTTTGCCCCGGTGTTCCGCTATTTCGATGTCTTTGACATGATCGGCGATTTTGGGGTTTTCGATGGTCTGGCCAAGGTTTCGGCCTGGCGGCGATCCCTGGCGGCCCGGCCTTCGGTGCGCGATGCGGTGGCGCCTGATTATCCGCAGGCGCTGTTTGATTTCCTGATCCGCAAGGGCGGTGTCCTGATCCGAAACCTGCCCATGGCCTGCGCCATCGTGACGAACTGCGCCTGAGCCCTAGCGCAGCCGCCGCTCGGTCTTGGCGTCAAAGGCAAGGATCTGCGCCGGATCAAGGCCCAGGCCAACCCGGGCGCCGGTCTTTACCTTGGGGTCGTCGCGCGATTCGACGATCAGCTTTTCGCCCGAGGCGGCGGTAAGGTGCAGGTAGCTGACCCCGCCCAGGGCTTCAGTGACCTCTACGGTATGGCTGTCACCCTCGGCGAGCCAAAGATGTTGGGGGCGCAGACCCAATGTCACCGCCGCGCCTGCCCCCGGCAGGCGTGCGCTTACCGGAACGGGCGCCCCCAGCCCGGTGCAGGCCACGCGCCCGTCCTGGGCCACCTGTCCCGACAGGAAATTCATCGAGGGGCTGCCGATAAAGCCGGCGACAAAACGGTTGTCAGGGTCATGGTAAAGTTCCAGCGGCGCCCCGACCTGCTCGACACGGCCCGCGCGCAGAACGACGATCTTGTCGGCCAGCGTCATCGCCTCGACCTGATCATGGGTCACATAGATCATCGTGGCGCCGATTTCGCGGTGGAGCCGGGCGATTTCCACCCGCATTTCCACCCGCAATTCGGCATCGAGGTTTGAAAGCGGTTCGTCGAACAGAAAGACTTCGGGCCCCCGCACAATCGCGCGTCCGATCGCGACCCGCTGCCGCTGCCCGCCGGACAGTGCCTTGGGCTTGCGGGCAAGGTAGTCGTCAAGTTTGAGGATGCGGCTGGCCTCGCGCACCTTGCTATCGATTTCGGCCTTGGGGTGGCCAGTCATCTTGAGGCCGAAGCCCATGTTCTCAGCCACGGTCATATGCGGGTAGAGCGCATAGGTCTGAAATACCATGGCCACGCCCCGCTCTGCCGGATCGGCGCGGGTCACGTCGCGCGCGCCGATACGGATCTGGCCGTCGCTGGTTTCCTCCAGTCCCGCGACCATGCGCAGCAAGGTGGATTTACCGCAGCCCGAGGGGCCGACAAAGACGCAGAACTCACCGTCGGCAATGTCCAGATCGACCCCGTGGATCACCTGAGCCTCGCCATATCTCTTGACCACCTGGTTGAGCGTTACACCCGTCATCGTTCCTCCCTCTGGCCCTTCCGGGACCTATGCCTTCTCGGGAAAGCGCCAGCTTTCCGTTTCCGCGGCGATATGCGCAGCGATTTCCTTGATGTGCGGCGCCTCTTCAGCCAAGGCCGCCAGCGATGTCCGTTCAGTCGTCGACGTGACCGAGACCGCGCCCAGCACCCGACCCGACCGCGTCAGGATCGGCACGGCGCAGCAGATGATGCCGGGTTCATGCTCTTCGCGGTCAAAGGCATGGCCGTCGGCGTGAATGACGGCCAGCTCGGCCCGCAGCGCCGGGATCGTGATCAGGGTGTTTTCGGTGTGCCGGAAAAAGCTCTGCCGAGACAGGGCGGCCGATAAATCCGCCTCGGGCAGGAAGGCCAGCATCGCCTTGCCGACCCCGGTGCAATAGGCCGGGCCGACCTTGCCCGCCTGCGCGAACATATCGACGGGTCGCCGTGCGTTTCGCTTGTCGACATAGAGGACCTGGCCGCCATCGAGTTGCGCGAGGTGAACGGTTTCCCCCGTCCGTTCGGCCAGCGAATCGATCCATGGCCGGGCGATCGGGGCCAGCGAAGACTGTGCCCAGGCGGAATGTGCCAGACGTACCAGCCGCAGACCGGGACGATAGCTGCCGGTTTCATCGTCGAATTGCAGCATGCCCTGATGGGTCACCGTTTGCAGGAATCTGTAAAGCGTGGCCTTGGGATAGGGTGAATTTTCCAACAATTCGGAAAACCGGACAGGGCGGCCGCGGCTGGCAACCATGTCAAGCACATCAAGGGCCTTGCCCACGGTGCCGTCGCCTTTTGCATCTTCGGTCATTTCCCACCCGCCCAAGGATTGTTGACAGAGATAGCGATAACAGACATAGTGTCAATATTCAAGACTAAGTTTCACATAATGGAACCAAAGGGGAGGAAACGATGGTCCATATGAAGAAGGGGGCGGCAGCCCTTATTGCCGCGCTGATGCTGACGACGACGGCATCCGCCGAGCAGCGCGTGCTGAAGTACAATGCCGATTACGATCCGATTCCGCTGGCCGCGATGGAGGCGCTGATTGCCGACTTCGAAGCGGCGAACCCGGATATCGACGTTCAGCTGAACAATTTCGATCACGAAGGCTACAAGACCGCGATCCGCAACTTCCTGACCGCAGATGCGCCGGATCTGGCGAACTGGTACGCCGGGAACCGGATGGCTCCCTTTGTCGCCGCGGGCCAGTTCATGGACGTGACCGATGTCTGGGAGGCCAATGGCCTGAATGACGCGCTGGGTTCTGCCGCTGCCTCGATGACCATCGACGGCAAAAAGTGGGGCGTTCCCTACACCTACTATCAGTGGGGCATCTACTATAACCGCGACGCCTACAAAGCCGCTGGCGTCGA
>CALLZQ010000616.1 GCA_937858255.1 uncultured Tabrizicola sp. | reverse complement strand
CATCACCCGCACCAGCATATGCGGCCAGACCATACGGCCAAAACTGATCGAGTGATCCGCCCGCGCCCGCAGCGCCGGGTCGATGCCGGCGGCCCCACCGATGACAAAGGCAAGATCCTGCCGCCCGCCATCGCGCCAGCCGGCCAGCAGATCGGCAAATTCCGGGCTGGAGAGCAGCTTGCCCCGCTCATCCAGCGTCACGATCAGGGCACCCGCGGGGATTGCCCGCGACAAGAGTTCCGCCTCGGCGCCCATGCCGGCGTTCTTCTTATCCTCGACCTCGACCTCGCTCAGCGGGCCGAGCGCCATGGCCCGCCCGGTCCGGTCGAACCGCTTGATATAATCATTGACCAGATCGCGCTCGGGGCCGGCGCGCAGCCGCCCCACCGCGCAAAGATGCACCCGCATCAGTCTCGCGCAGCGCGCGCCGCCGCCGAGCCGGTCGGCAGCCACATCTTTTCCAGCTGGTAGAAGTCGCGCACCTCGGGCCGGAAGACATGGACGATCACATCGCCCGAGTCGATCAACACCCAGTCGCCGGTTTCCTTGCCTTCCATCTTGCAGATGATCCCGAAGGCATCCTTCAGCCGTTGTGTCAGCTTTTCCGCGATGGCCGCCACCTGCCGCGATGAACGGCCCGAGCAGATCACCATGTAATCGGCCACATCCGAGCGACCGCGCAGGTCGATCTGCACGATTTCTTCGGCCTTGTCGTCATCCACCGATGACAGCACCGCCGCCAGCACCTGTTCGGAAGAATAATCGGGGCCCGTCATGCGATCAGCCCGCGGACCGACCGGCAACCCGGTCGCTGGATCAGAATGAGACAGGACATCGTCCTCCTGGTTGCGCGCCGATGGCTGCCCTGACGCCGGGCCCGTCCGGCAGAGACTAGCACCCCTATGGGGCAATCTCAACAAATGCAGGACGGGCCGGGGCCTTATCGCCTATTGGCGGCTTTCGCAAGGCGTGATGGCGTCAAACAGCGCGGGGCCGATCAACTGACGTACCGGCACATCGCGGAACAGCGGCAGAAAGGGGCTGTCCCCCCCTGGCCGGATCAGCCCCGAGGCGCGCGCATCGTCAGCCGGCCCCGCGCCGATGCCACAACCGCCAAGGCCAATGGACAGGCTGCCTGTGGTGCCGCGCGGATCCTCGGCCTTCCAACTGGCGATCTGCCCCTGCACCTCGCGCATCCGCCTCGCATCAGCCGGGGTCAGGCGAAACAGGCTGGCCGTGGCCCCCGGCGGCACGTCAATCCCCGAGATGGCGGCGGGCGTTACCTTCAGGGCGAACCGCTCTTCCACTCGCGCGTCGCCGCTTACTGCACCCAGGGTCAGCACAGCCGACCCCGGCGCGACAGCAAACCCCGGCGGCAGCACCAATGCCACCTCAATCGCCGAAGGGTCTGCCGTCAGGGGATCCATCGCCTGCATCCGCGCAAGAGTCGCGGGCACCAGCGAAGAACAAGCCGCAACCAGCAGCCCGCCCGCCAGAGCGGCCATAGAACGAAAAGTCATCGAAAATCTCCTTTGACGCGATTCTTTTATTGTTATACGATAATTAAATATCGAAATACAGGGGCGCCAAATGACTGAGGCTTCGTTGAGGCAAATTCGCCGGCTGTCACGCTGGCTACAACTCGGGACCACATTGGCGATGCTGATCCTGCCCTTGGTTGTGACCCTTGGTCTGGCCATGGCGCTGGCCGATCCCTATTCACTTTCGCAACATTTTCCTGGCCTGCCTGACGGCACAATACTGACGCGCGCCACCGCAACTGTGGCCCTGATGATCGGGGCCAGCATGCTGATCCCGGCGCTGTTCGCCCTGTCGCAGATGCGGCGTCTTTTCTCGCTTTATCTGGCGGGTGAGGTGCTGAGCCCCGCCTGCGCCGCGCATATCCGACGGATCGGGTTGAGCTTTGTTACCCTCGCCGGGATGGGCGTTCTGCTGCCCACGCTGCAAATCCTGGTGCTGACCGCGACCAATCCGGCCGGACAACGCGCCCTCAGCATCGCGATCTCGTCTGACAGTATCGGTTTTCTGCTGGCGGGCGGCCTGCTGACAGTGATCGGTCACAGCATGGTCGAGGCTGCACGGGCTGCCGAGGAAAACGCGGGTTTCGTCTGATGCAGATCGTGGTGCGACTGGATGTGATGCTGGCCCTGCGCAAGATGAAGTCGCGCGATCTGGCCGAGCGGATCGGCATAACCGAGCAGAACTTGTCCCTGCTTAAATCCGGCAAGGTCAAGGGCATCCGTTTCGAGACTTTGGCCGCCATCTGCGCAGCCCTGAACTGCCAGCCGGGCGACCTGCTTGAGGCGGTCGAAGCGGCGGCGGATTCCCCCGAAATTTGATCACAGGCGGGGTTTATGCGACCCTGCCCCCGGAAACGACCCGGGAAAGAGGCCGAAAATGGATTTGATCGACCCGCAGGTGATCGCCAGCGCCGAGCAGATGATCAAGCAGTTGCAGGGCTTTGTCCTGTCGCTGCTGCAACCCTTCCGGCTGTGGCAGGTGGTTATCGTCGTGGCGCTGATCGGGGCGGCCTTTGTCGCGGCACGTCTCAGCGCGCCCCGGGTCGATGCCTGGGCGCGCAGCCATCAATCGCTGCGGCCCTGGCAGGCGCGGGCGCTGATCACCTTTCGCAATCGTCTGCGGGGGCTGTTCTTTGTTCTGCTAGCCTGGGCGGCGGTGCTGATCATCTCGCTGATCAACCCTTTCCCGTCACGCCGCTATATCGTGGAGCTGGCGGCGACCATCGGCACCGCCTGGCTGGTGATCGGGCTGCTCGCGCGGCTGATCCGCAACCGTTTCTTGCGCCGGGTGGTGACTTGGGCCGCCTGGATCCATGTCACCCTGCTGTATCTGGGCTTTCTCGACAGCTTTACCCGCTTTCTCGATTCCGTGGCCGTGACCTTTGGCGATTTCCGCCTGTCGGCGCTGACGCTGGCCAAGGCGCTGATCGTCACCGGCGCGCTGATCACCGCCGCGCGGCTGCTGACCACCGGCGCCGCCAGCCGCATCCGCCGGAACGAGGATATCAGCCCCTCGGTTCAGGTGCTGGTGGTCAAGCTGATGCAGATCACCGCCTATGGCGCGGCGCTGTTTTTCGGGCTGAAGGCGGTGGGGTTCGATCTGACCGGGCTCGCCGTCTTGTCAGGGGCGATTGGCGTCGGTCTGGGGTTTGGCCTGCAAAAGGTGGTCTCGAACCTTGTCTCGGGGATGATCATCCTGCTCGACAAGTCGATCAAGCCGGGTGACGTGATCAGTCTGGGCGACACCTTTGGCTGGATCGAGAGCCTGGGCGCCCGCTATGTCAGTGTGGTCACGCGCGACGGCAAGGAATATCTGATCCCGAATGAGGATCTGATCACGGGTCAGGTCGTTAACTGGTCGCATTCCAACGATTTCGTGCGGATCGAGATCGCCTTTGGCACCTCATACCACGATGACCCCTATCTGGTGCGCCGGGTGGCCATTGCCGCGGCGGAATCGGTGGGCCGCGTGGTGCGCAGCAAGCCGGCGGTCTGCCATGTCACCGGCTTTGGCGACAGTTCGGTGGATTTCGTCCTCCGCTTCTGGATCACCGATCCGACCGAGGGGCTGGCGAATATCCGGTCCGAGGTGTTTCTGGCGCTCTGGGATGCGTTCAAGGCCAATGACATCTCGATCCCCTTCCCGCAACGCGAAGTGCGGGTACTGAACGACGAGATCCGCGTCGCTGGCGGCGTGCCCCCCGGATCGCTTGCCTGAAAGCAGATTCGGGCGTATATCCCCGGGCCATGCACGGGTTCATCTATTTCAACATCACCGATCATGCGCGGCTGCCGGCCCGCTTTTTCGGCATGACCCGCACCGTCCTTGCCCGCCTTTGACGCGGCCGGGTGCCAGCGCGCCCGCAACGCCGCGCAATTGACGATCCTTTCCAAAGCCATCCAAAGAATAGGTGAGAGCCATGGCTCCTCGTACCCTCTATGATAAGATCTGGGACGACCACGTCGTCCACCAAGCCGAAGACGGCACCTGCCTGCTCTATATCGACCGCCACCTGGTCCACGAAGTGACCAGCCCGCAGGCATTTGAAGGCCTGCGCATGACGGGCCGCAAAGTGCGCGCGCCGGAAAAGACCATTGCCGTGCCGGACCATAACGTGCCGACCACGCTGGACCGCGCCAATGCCGCGACCATGACCGAAGAGTCGCGCATTCAGGTTGAGGCGCTGGACAAGAATGCCAAGGATTTCGGCATCAATTACTATCCGGTGTCTGACGTCCGCCAGGGCATCGTCCATATCGTTGGGCCCGAACAGGGCTGGACCCTGCCGGGCATGACCGTGGTTTGCGGTGACTCGCATACCGCGACCCACGGCGCCTTCGGCGCGCTGGCCTATGGCATCGGCACCTCGGAAGTCGAACATGTTCTGGC
>CALLZQ010000615.1 GCA_937858255.1 uncultured Tabrizicola sp. | reverse complement strand
GGTTCAAACGCCGCGTGCCCGAGGGGGTGGTGCCGCATCTGGGCAGCCAGTGGTGGTGCCTGACGCGCCAGACGCTTTCGGCGATCCTTGAACATCCTGAGCGGGAAAAGATCGACCGCTACTTTCAAAAGGTCTGGATCCCGGATGAGAGCTATTTTCAGACGCTGGTCCGGCAAGTGTCCTCCAGCATCGAAAGCCGGTCGCTGACGCTGTCGAAGTTCGACTTTCAGGGCAAACCGCACATCTTCTACGACGATCACCTGCAACTGCTGCGGCGGTCTGACTGTTTCGTGGCACGCAAAATCTGGCCGCATGCGGACAAGCTCTACGGCGCGTTCCTTTCGGACGACCGGAGCCGACAGGCCGCGGCCGAGCCGAACCCGGGCAAGATCGACCGGCTGTTCGCCAAAGCGGTCGAGCGGCGAACCAAGGGTCGCCCGGGTCTTTACATGCAAAGCCGCTTTCCCAATGAGAACTGGGAGAACGGGCGTACCGCTGGCCCCTATTCGGTCTTTTCGGGCTTTTCTGATGTGTTTGAAAATTTTGAGATCTGGCTCTCCAAGGCCAGCGGCACGCGGGTGCATGGCCATCTCTTTGCCCCCGATCGGGTGCATTACGCCGGCGGCGAAAGCTATTACAACGGAGCGATGCCGGATTCCGTGGCCATTCGTGACTATAACCCCCGGAACTTCTTGTCGAATCTGATCTGGAACACGCGGGGAGAGCGGCAATGTTTTCAGTTTGGCCCCGATGACAATCAGAAACTTGGCTGGTTCATGGCGCTGGATGGCAACGCACAGATCTCGGTGATCTCGGGCGCCTGGGCGGTGCCGCTCTTTCATTCCAACCGGAACTTTGGCGATATCCGGCGCGAGGCGGCGCGGATGCAGAAGATCGAACAGGAATATCTGAATATCCTCCGCTCGGCCTATGCCAAGGCAAAGGTGCGGATCTGGACGCTGGCGGACTTCATCGAAAACCCGATGGAACCGCTGCAAACGATCATTGATGAGATTGGCCCGCGTCAGGGTCGCCGACTGACCGAGGCGCCGCGCCTTGCCGATCTGACCGGTTTCGGTCAGTTCCTGCAAAACCTGCGAAATCAGGGGATGCAGCCCACTCTGATGGGTGATTTTCCGGTCAACGATGACCCCAAGCCCAAGTCAACGCGCCGCGGGCGCCCCTATCTGGTGAAGTGAGTGCCGAAAGACTTCGATAGTTTCGTAATGTTCGCCGAAATGCGGACAGGATCCAATTTCCTTGAGGCTAACCTGAATGCGATGGAAGGCGTGGCCTGCCATGGCGAGGTGTTTAACCCGCATTTTATCGGC
>CALLZQ010000614.1 GCA_937858255.1 uncultured Tabrizicola sp. | reverse complement strand
ATCTGGCCTCACTTGAGGCCGCGCTTTTTGCCGAAGGGGGAGAGGGGCCGCTTCTTCGCGCCGTCGCCTTGGCGCGGGGACTCGACGGGGCGTTTGACAGTGCTTTTGAACTGACGGCGGCCGATGCGGCCACGCACAGAGATCTTTGGGTCCTGCTGGCGGCGAGCGGCGGCGACGATGCTTTGCTGACACATGCCGCGACGCTGGGGCCTGATGAGGTTGCGCAGATCCCACAGCCAACACGTGCGCGCGTTGCGTCTCGGCTGAGTGATCTGGGGTTGCCCGATCTCTCGCTGCCCTGGGTCGAGGATATACATGAAGCAAACATGCTGAACGCGCGGATTGCCATGAATCGGCGCGATGGACGTGGTGCGATTTCCAACCTTGCAGGAGAGGTCGAGGCAGAGGCCAACGCCCTGCGGATCGAGGCATTCACCGCGATTGGCGCCTATGATCGCGCGGCCGAATTGCTTGATCAGGATGGCCAGCCAGAGGCCGCGGCACGCCTGCAACGCTGGGCAGGCGTATGGGAGGCGGCCTTACCTGCGGATCCGGCGGATAACTGGTCGCGCGTCGCCATACAGGGTTCGGCGGTAGAGACGACGCAAGCTCAGGCGACCCTTGCCGAGGCGCGTGAGGGTCTTGTGCGATCGGCAGAGACGCTCTCGGCAGTAAAGGCCCTGTTGAGCGACACAGAGCTGCGATGACGCCGGTCTACGGCCGCCCATCGGGGCAAGGGGGGAAGGCAAGCCCTTGATCCGGCCAATCAACACTCTAAGGTTCAAGAAATTGATCTTTGGAGATATCGATGAAACCTGTTTGCCACTTTGCGGCTGTTCTGGTCACGCTACTCGCGGCTTCCCCGGTTTTCGCGGCAAGTTGCTCGGACACTGGAGGCAAATACGAAAGCTGGAAAGCAGAGATGGTCGCCGAGGCCAAGGCTGAAGGCGTTGGCAGCAAAGGGATCGCCGCCCTTCAGGGGTCTAGCTATTCCAAGGCGACGATTGCCGCCGACCGCAACCAAAAAAGCTTCAAGTACAGTTTGCAGAAATTCATGCAGGTGCGGGGGGCCGACACGATCGTCAAGCAAGGCCGGTCCCGCAAGGCCAAGAACGCGGCACTCTTTGCCAGCCTTGAAAAGAGTTATGGCGTGCCGGCTGGTGTCCTCTTGGCGATTCACGGGATGGAAACCGGTTTTGGGTCATTCATGGGCGACACCAATGTGGTTTCGGCGATTGCGACCCTCGCCTATGACTGCCGCCGCTCTGACTTCTTTCGCCCCCATCTCATCGGCGCCCTCAAGCTGATTGATCAGGGCAGCATCACGGCAAAGACGGTCGGCGCTAAACATGGTGAACTCGGCCATACTCAGTTCCTGCCGGGCAATGCCTATACCTATGGGGTTGATGGCAATGGGGACGGCCGGGTCGACCTGACAAATCAGGTGGATGCGCTGGCCACAACGGCGAATTATCTGCGCCGCAAGGGGTGGAAGCCGGGCGCGGGCTATCAGGAAGGCGAGCCGAACTTTGCGGTGATCCGTGAATGGAACGCCGCCAAGGTCTATCAGCAGGCCATTGCGATCATGGGGCAGCGGATCGACGGCTGAATCGAAAATCGAGCCTTGCAGTCGCCAGTAGCCTGCGCTAATCAGCGCGCCGTGGCCCGTTCGTCTATCGGTTAGGACGTCAGGTTTTCAACCTGAAAAGAGGGGTTCGACTCCCCTACGGGCTGCCACTTTCCTGCCATAATTTCCGCAAATTCCGCCTAAGATGCGGGCTGTCGCCGGCACGAAATCTGCAAAAATCATCTGATTTCAGGGTCAAGCCCTCTCAGGCCGGCTGCGTGGGATCGCGGTGACATTTCTGCACAGGGGCGGGGAAATTCCATCCGATTGCCACAATCTGACCGTCAAATGGCTGGATTTGATGTCTGATTAGATGTATGCCTGACCTCAATGTACCCCGAAAACGGGGACTTATAACAATGCGGGTCCGATGAATGGCCCCGCGATGAGGCGGAGTAGTACAGATGGTTTCAGCGATTAATTTCGCTGTCCGCGATGGCGTGGGCAGCCGGCAACTTGGCACCATTGCAGGTGAGGGCCAGGGCAATTTCATTCCGGTCGCAGCAGGCGACCACATTTCCTTGAATCTCTCTCCGGCAAGTGTTGTTTCTTATGAACAGCAGGGGCGTGATCTGGTCATCAAGCTCGCTGACGGGCGGGTCATCGTTCTGGCGGGCTACTTTGATGCCGCCGACGCGCAACTCTATCTCAGCGCCGACGGGACGATTTCGGCGGTTGATTTCAACGGCGATGGCACCGGTGCGCTGACGGCCAGTTTCGGGCCGGCACAGGGGCATGAGAAGTGGAGCCCGCGGGACGATCTCAATTTCGATGGCGCTGACATGGTGGCCTATGCCGCCAATGACTCGGATGAACCGGCAACCATGGGTGTGTTCGCCCCCGCCATGCTGGGTGGCATGGGCGGTGCCGGCGCGCTGGGTGCCGGCGTGATCGGTGCGGGCTTGCTTGCCGGCGGCGGTGGTGGCGGCGGCGGCGGGGACGACACGGCGGGTGGCACGGGGGGTGGCGGCACCGGGGGCG
>CALLZQ010000613.1 GCA_937858255.1 uncultured Tabrizicola sp. | reverse complement strand
AACTGCTATCAGGGCAAGGGGGCGATCCTTGTGGTGGCCGATGCCGATATCGTGGTGCTGGACCCAGAGAAGGAAAAGGTGATCAGCGACAAGACGCAGCAATCGGCCATTGATTACAACGTCTTTGAGGGCAAGACGGTCAAGGGGCTGCCGCGCTTTGTGCTGACGCGCGGCAAGGTCGCCATCGAGGATGGCGCGGTAAAGACCGAAGAGGGTCACGGCCAGTTCGTCGGCCGCGAGGCGCGTCCTGCCGTCAACCGCGCGCTCAGCCAGTGGAAGGATCTGACGGCGCCGCGACCGGCGATGAGCAGCGGCATTCCCGCGACCGGCGTCTGATCGGGCAAAGGTCAGGGGACCAGATGCTCCAGCTCGGGCAACAGCACGACGCTTTCCTGCTCATGCGGGTCGGTGCGCGAGATTACGGCGCGCGCCGGACCGGGGCCGGGGTTGAACGGCAAATGCGGCATGCCGGCGGGGATATAGAGCAGATCGCCCGCACCGACCTCCATACGGTGTTCCAGCGCCGGGCCCCAATACATCACCGTCAGCCCCTCAAGCACATAGATCGCGGTTTCATGGCTGGCGTGCAGATGTGCCTTGGCGCGACCGCCGGGCGGGATGGTCAAGAGATGCATGCAGATCGCGGCCGATCCGACTGTCTCGGCGGCGATGCCCTCAAAATAATCGAAGCCCTGTTTGCCGGAATAGGTTTGCGCGGCGCTCGGGGTCAGTTTTACACAGCGGGGGGCGGCATTATCCATCGGCGGACCTCGGGTTGCGAAGGGGCGGAAGGCCAGCCTATCACATCGACTACGCCAGCAAATCCCCCCCGCGCGGGATCAGGGCGCGGCCGGATGGTCACTTTCGGGGTCATCCTCGGGGTCGTCGCCCGGGGTGAGGAAGAGCGTCGCCGGAAGGGCCGCAGACCGGAGGGGCAAAACGAAATGCTGGAAAAGGGGAAGCCCTTGCGGGACAAGGTTCAGTGGAAAGAACGCGAACATGGGCGGTGCCTCCCTCGGTCTGCCGGGACAGGTATGGCAGAAGCGGGTAACAGGGGCATGACGCGATGAGAGATACGATGAACCTTGGCCGCCCGGTGATCGAGGCGGCCCTGGACCTCGGGTACGACTTCATGATCCATGC
>CALLZQ010000612.1 GCA_937858255.1 uncultured Tabrizicola sp. | reverse complement strand
GGGGTCCCACAGAGGGGGAAGGGGCGGGCGCCCGGGAGACGACCCCCCCCGACATTTCGGGCCCCCCCCGCCGACAGAAGGCCAGGCTCATCCAGCACCACCGCCCCCAGCCACAGGCCAATGGCCAGCCCCGCCGCGCCCGAGGGCCTGCGCGCCAGCGACGACATCGCATAGCCTGCCCCCAGAAAGGTCGCCCCCAGCAAGAGCGATGTCCATGTCAGCCGCACCAGCGGCGCCAGCCCCGCCACCGCCGTCTTGTCCGCCCAGAGGGCCATGCCCGCCGCCACACCGTATCCGACGGTCACGGCCAGACCCAGCACCGCCAGATGCGCCAGGAGCTTGCCCAACAGGATCTCCACCCGCGCCACCGGATAGGTCAAGAGCAGGGGCAGGGGGGCCCCGCCCCCCCCCCCCCCCCACGGCGCCAAACCCCACCAACAGGGCGATCAGAGGTGAGCGAGGCCACCGTGACCGACAGCCGGTCCACCCCCAACTCACCGGTCGGGGCGGATCCGGCGACGGAAATCACCAGCGCGAACAGCGCCATCAGCAGAACCGAGATCGCAACCCAGCGGTTGCGCAGCGCGATGCGGAATTCCGTCTTTGCAGTGGCAAGGATGCGGTTCATTGTCCGTCCCTCCGGCTGAAATGGCTGTAGATGTCTTCAAGACTGGGCGGCAGCACATCGACATCGGCCACTTTGTCGCCAAAGGCCGCGATCTGCGCCAGCAACGGCAGCTTTTCCGCCTGCGACCGCACCAGCCGCAGATCGGTGCCGATGCGGATGGCATCGGGCAGGGCGGCAGCAATCTCAGGCGCATAGCCGTTGCGGGCCACCACATGCAGCGTAACGGGCAGCGCCGCCTCGCGCCGCAGATCAGCCAGCGTGCCGCGCGCCACCATCCGCCCGCCCGACAGGATCAGGATCTGATCGGTGCGCGCCTCGACCTCGGTCAGCGCATGAGAGGACAACAGGATCGCCGCCCCTTCGGCGGCCAACCCGTCCAGCAGCGCATAGAAATCACGCCGCGACACCGGGTCCAGCCCGCTGGTCGGTTCATCCAGCACCAGAAGTTGCGGCTTGCCGATCAGCGCCTGTGCCAGCCCGACGCGCTGCCGCATCCCCTTGGAATAGGTGCCGATCCGGCGCCGGGCCGCATCATGCAGGCCCACCCTCTCCAGTATCTCGCGGGCCTTGGCCGGGTTTTCCCCCCGCAGGGCAAGGTAATGGCCGATCTGCTCTTCGCCGGTCAGGGCCGGGTGAAAGGCGGCATTCTCGGGCAGATAGGCCACCTGCGCCCGCGCCTGTGCCGATCCGGGCGTCGCGCCGCAGACTTGTATCGCCCCGCTATCAAAGGGGATCAGCCCGAGGATGATCTTCATCATCGTCGATTTACCGGCGCCATTATGACCCAAAAGGGCCACCCGCGCCCCCGGCTCGACCACCAGCGAGACCGCGTCCAGCGCCTTTACCCCGGCAAAGCTCTTAGTGAGAGCCGAG
This sequence comes from uncultured Tabrizicola sp., assembly GCA_937858255.1. Lineage (GTDB taxonomy): Bacteria > Pseudomonadota > Alphaproteobacteria > Rhodobacterales > Rhodobacteraceae > Pseudotabrizicola. The sequence goes on along the minus strand of CALLZQ010000612.1, from coordinate 2,084 downwards.
ATCGTCAAGGTCGATGTCATCATATTGTCCTTTGTCCCAGCGCCCCGCGACTTCGGTCTCGATCGCCGCCACCTCGGGGGGCACGGCAATCGCCAGCGGGGACATCAGGGGATGTTGATCCGACACACCGCCGGGCAGCGTGGCGGGAAAATTCTTCTGGCTCCATCGCACCAGTTGCACGACGGGCGCCCCGTTCAGCAGCGCCGCCGCCGGCTGCGACCACAGGATATGGTCCATCAGATCGTTCGGGCGGAACGGGCTGTCGGCAATACCGTCGCCGTTCAGATCAAAGGCGGGATGATCGGACCAAAAATTCCCCCGGCCCTCATGGCTCCATTCCATGAACCGGGTGCCCACATATTTCACCTGATCCCGGTTGCCGACAAAGCTGTTTTCCGTCAGCAGGTTGCGTTCTGATCCGGCGGTGAAGTGCAGGCCGATGCCGCAGCCCTGAAACCGGTTGCGAAAGATCAGGTTCTTATGCGCGTTATAGATGAAGAGGCATTTCTTGGCCCCGCCGCGCACCAGATTGCCCGCCACATCGGCGCCATTGGCGAAATTCAGCAGAATGCCGTTTTCCCTGTCGCCCAGCGAGAGGTTGTCGCGCAGCGACACCCGATCCGAGAACATGATCGCATAGCCAAGATGATTGCCGATGCTGATATTGCCCGTCACCTCAGAGTCATTGGTGTACATGTAATGCACGGCAAAGCGCAGATCGCGAAAGCGGTTGTTGCGAAAGATGTTGCGCTTTGAGGCATTGGCGAAAATCCCGTCACGCCCCCAGCGCACAGTGTTGCCCTCGACCAGCGCGCCGGGGCTGTTCCAGACATAGATGCCGTTACCCCGGTCGTTCATCTTGGGGTTCTGCGTGCCCTCGATCACATTGCCGGTGACGCGCGCCTCCTTGCCGCCATGGATGTCGATCCCGTGCAGATTGCCCAGCACCCGGTTGTCTCGCACCGTGGCGCGGTCGGCGCCTTTCAGGATCTTGATACCGGCATCCAGCGCCTGACTGTCCATGCCCGAACCCGTCACCGTCAGACCGTCAACGGTGACATCCGCCGCGGCGATCGTCACCACCGTGCCCTGTCCCTGACCGTCGATCACCGCCTCGGCCCCGGCGCCGGCCCGCAGGGTCAGCGGTCGGTCAATCGTGACCGCCCCGGCAAAGACGCCCTTGGAAAGGATCAGCACATCGCCGGGTTCAGCCCCGGCGATGGCCATTTGCAAGGCGCCCGGCCTAGGCGTGACCTGAACCTCGCCGGCCCAAAGGGGCAGCGCAAGGACAAGGGCACACAACAGGGCAGGGCGCAGGATCATGATCATGCCCCTTTCGGTTCAACGAACATGCGACCGCGCATTTCCATGTGCAGCGCATGGCAGAACCACTGGCAGTAATACCAGTAGACCCCGGGCTGTGCCGCCGTGAAGGTCACGGAACTGGTCGCCTGCGGCCCGATCTCCATCGCGACACCATGGTTGCCCATGGTGAAACCGTGGGTCAGGTCGTCGATATCGTCGAGGTTCGTCACGATCACCGTCACCTCGTCGCCCTCGGTCACGGTAAAGGTCTCGATGGCGAATTGCGGCGCCTGACTGGACATATAGACCCGCACCTTGTTGCCGTCGCGGATCACCGTATCCTGATAGTCGTCCAGATTGACGCCATCGGCCTCGGCCTGTTTGCGGGTCTCGGCCCACATCTGGTCCTGCCGGTTCCAGACCGACAGCGGGTTCACCTTCGACGCATGTACGATGATCGAGTCATGCGGCTCGGCAAAGGTCGGGCCATCATGCGCCAGCGTCAGCGTATCGCCCTCGATGACGAAAAGCTGTTCGTTCTCAGGCTTCAGCGGACCGACGTTCAGGTAACGGTCCTTCGAGAACTTGTTCATCGAGATGTAGAACTTGGCCGAGGCGTCCAGCGTCTCACCCTCGGCGGTCGAGTTGTGGCCGGGCTGATAATGGACATCCGTCTTGGACAGGATCGGGTCTTGCCCCGCCACGGCCTTGTCGAGGTTCCACTTCACCACCTCACGGTCCGGGAACAGGGTGGTATGCGCCTTTCCCCGCCCGCCAAA
>CALLZQ010000611.1 GCA_937858255.1 uncultured Tabrizicola sp. | reverse complement strand
GGGTGAGGGTGAAATGCGCCTGACCCGCCTGCCCGCTGCCGATCTGCGCAAGGATGCCGCCGCCCTGATCGACGGGATCAAGGCGGTTGGCTTTTTCCCCGGCCCGCGCGTGGTCTTTGTCGAGGATGCGACCGACGGCCTGACCGCGACGATTGCCGAGGCGCTGAAAGTGTGGAAGCCAGGCGATGCCGCGATTGTGGTGACGGCAGGCGCCCTGACTGGGAAATCCACGCTCAAGGGTCTGTTCGACAAGGCGCCGCATGCGTTTTCGGCGATCCTCTACGATGCCCCCCCCAGCCGCGAAGAGATTGAGGATGCGCTGAAAAAGGCCGGGCTGACCAGTATCGACCGCGAGGCGATGGCCGATCTGACCACGCTGGCCCGCGCGCTCGACCCCGGTGATTTTCGTCAGACGCTGGAAAAGATCGCGCTCTACAAATATGGCGATGCAACGCCGCTGACCCCGTCGGATGTGGCGGCCATGGCCCCGGCGACGGTCGAGGCTGAAGTCGATGACCTCTTGAACGCCGTGGCCGAGGGGCGCGTGCGCGAGGTGGGCCTGCTGATGCGGCGGCTGGAGGGGCAAGGGGTCTTGCCGGTGACACTGTGCATTCAGGCGATGCGCCATTTCCGCGCCCTGCATCTGGCGGCCAGCGATCCGGGCGGGGTGCAGGCGGGCCTGCAAAAGGCGCGCGTCTTTGGCCCGCGCCGCGATGCGATGCAGCGTCAGGCCAGCGCCTGGGGGGCGGCATCGCTGGAGGGGGCGATCACCACCCTGCTTGACACCGATCTGACCCTGCGCTCGGCCAGCCGGGCACCCGGGATGGCGCTGATGGAGCGGGCGCTGATCCGTCTGTCGATGATGCGCCGTTAGCACAGCCCCTTGACCCGGGCGCGCGACGGTTGCATCCCCTTGGGTCAAGGGAGGCCCGTCTTGACCCATGAACCCGTGCTGAATGCCCTGAAATCCACCCTGCGCCGGGCGCGGGGGGTCGAGGCGCTGGCCTTTTGGGCGCGTGAGGGCCTCTGGACCGACGCGGTGGGCGAGACGCTGGAGCCGGAGGAGATCGCCTTTTACGCCGAGGGCCTGCTGATCGAGGGGCTGTCGGCGGCGTGGCAAGTGCTGGCCATGGCAGGCGAGACGGCGCCCGATCACATTCGGCTCTACTTCTGGCAAGGCACGGCACCCGCGCTGCCCCCGGCACCGGCGGGGATGGCGATCCTCCAGACGGTCAGCCCGGCATGAGGCCCGCCGCCCTGATCCGGGCGGTCTGGCGCCACATGACCCCGGCGATGGGTCAGACTGCGCGCGAAGAGGTCTTGCGCGCCACCATCGGCACGACATTGGGGATCGCGCTGACGGATCTGCTGCTGTGGACGCTGCGCCACTTTACCCCCGCCCTGCCAGGGGGCACGGGCGACCCCTTGCGCGAGCTGATCCTCGTCTCGCCCTTTGCCGCAACGGCCTTTCTGATCCTCAGTGTGCCGAACAGTCCCTTGGCGCAGCCTTGGTCGGTGATCATCGGCAATACCGTGGGCTGCGCCTGCGGGGTGGTGGCGGTCTGGCTGTTCCCCTATCCGGTGCTGGCGGCAGCGCTGGGGGTGGGCCTGTCTGTCGTCACCATGGCGCTGATGCGGGCCTTGCACCCGCCCGGCGCCGCGATGGCGCTGAATGCCGTGCTTCTGCATCTGGGCGGCAATGATACCGGCGCGGCCTTTGTGCTGGCGACGGTGACGCTGGGCTCTGTGGTCTTGGTGTTGTTCGGCATGGTGTTCAACCCCGCCTCGGGCCGAC
>CALLZQ010000610.1 GCA_937858255.1 uncultured Tabrizicola sp. | reverse complement strand
ATAGGCCATGGGCGCCAACCCTGTTGCTTGGGTTTTTGTGATAGTTTAAGGGTAAACCACTTTTCATCGGGAGGGAATGATGGCTGCTCAGAACTTTGATGTGATCGTGATCGGGGCCGGACCGGGCGGATATGTCGCCGCGATCCGCGCCAGCCAACTGGGGCAGAAAGTGGCGATTGTCGAACGCGAGCATCTGGGCGGCATCTGCCTGAACTGGGGCTGTATCCCGACCAAGGCGCTGTTGCGCTCGGCCGAGGTGTTTCACCTGATGCACCGCGCCAAGGATTTCGGTCTGAAGGCTGAAGGCATCAGCTACGACCTTGACGCCGTCGTCGCCCGCTCGCGCGGGGTGGCCAAACAGCTTTCGGGTGGCATCGGCCATCTGATGAAGAAGAACAAGGTGACGGTGTTCATGGGCGCAGCGACGCTGCCCAAGAAGGGCACGGTCACGGTCAAGACCGACAAGGGCACCGAAGAACTGACCGCCAAGGCGATCATTCTGGCGACCGGCGCGCGGGCGCGGGAACTGCCGGGGCTGGAGGCGGATGGCGATCTGGTCTGGACCTACAAGCACGCGCTGCAACCGAAACGGATGCCGAAAAAGCTGCTGGTGATCGGCTCGGGCGCCATCGGCATCGAATTCGCCAGCTTTTTCAACACGCTGGGCGCCGATGTGACGGTTTGTGAGGTGATGGACCGCGTGTTGCCGGTGGAAGATGCCGAGATCTCGGCCTTTGCCAAGAAGGCCTTTGTCAAACAGGGGATGAAGATCCTCGAAAAGCCCACGGTGAAAAAGCTGGACCGCAAGCCCGGCGTCGGTGTGACCGCGCATCTGGAAGATGCCAAGGGCACCACCACCGCCGAATTCGACACGGTGATTTCCGCCGTGGGGATTGTCGGCAATGTCGAGAACCTGGGGCTGGAGGCACTGGGCGTCAAGATTGACCGCACCCATGTGGTGACGGATGAATATTGCCGGACCGGGGTTGAGGGGCTCTATGCCATCGGCGATATCGCCGGTTCGCCGTGGCTGGCGCATAAGGCCAGCCATGAAGGCGTGATGGTCGCGGAACTGATCGCCCGGCTCGATTGCCGGCTGCACCTATTGCCATCCGCAGGTCGCCTCGGTCGGGATGACCGAAGCCCGCGCGAAAGAGGCGGGCTATAGCGTCAAAGTGGGCCGCTTCCCCTTTATCGGCAACGGCAAGGCGATTGCGCTGGGGGAACCCGAGGGCATGATCAAGACCGTTTTCGATGCCAAGACGGGCGAGTTGCTCGGTGCGCATATGGTCGGCGCCGAAGTGACCGAGCTGATCCAGGGCTATGTCGTGGGCCGCAGCCTTGAAACCACCGAAGAAGATCTGATGAACACGGT
>CALLZQ010000609.1 GCA_937858255.1 uncultured Tabrizicola sp. | reverse complement strand
GCTCGCCGCTCTGGATGGCGCCCGAGCAGCTCAGCCAGGGCGCCGCCATCTCGCGCAGCGGGGCAAAGGGTTCGGCGCCCACATGCAGGCCGCGCAGGCGGATCACCGCCTCATCCCCGACATGATGCGACAAGAGGCCCATCTCGGCATAGATCGGCAGACGCCGTGCCTCGACCGCATAAAACACCGGCAGGGCATTGGCGCGACGGGCGAGATCGGCAAAGCTCCAGCACAGATCGGCAAATTCCTGCGCCCGCCCGACCGGATCGCCCAGCGTGACCCAGGTCTTGCCCTGCACCGTGAACATCAGGAAGGCACCGCCCGGCTCGGAAAACAGCAGCCGCTTGTCCCCCGACAGCGCAAGGCAGCCGCGCGGCTGTTCGGCGGCGGCAACAATCGCAGCGGCCCGCTCACGCGCGGCGGGATCGTCACCCACGACCCAGGACAGGCGCATCGGTCGGGTTGCCATGTAAATCGAGAACAGGAAGACCAGTGCCGAGGCCAAGAGTCCCGCCCGCAGGGCCCGGTCGGCGTCACTTGCCATGTGCAGCACGGTTGGCAGACCCCCCGCCTCTGGCGGCGCCCGGTGAACGAAGAAGAAGAATCCCCCCGCCCCGGCCAAACCCGTGATCACCAGCGCGAACCAGGCCGGGCTGAAGACCGCATCGGTCAGCTTGGCCTGCCGGTAAAAGCTGCGCCGGAACGGCAACAGGGCGACCCCAACGGCGGCCAGCAGCGCGGCATTGCGATAGTCGAAATCATTCAGCAGCGAGGCCACCGCCCCCGCCCCCAGCCCGGTCAGCGTCAGCCAGAAAGCCGACTTGATCCGCCGCCCCAGCCCGTCGGACAGGATCAGCAGCATGACCCCCAGAATGGCGAGAAGCAGCGTGCCACCTTCACGCAACAGCGCCGCGACCATCCGCAGATCCTCGACCGCATCGCCGCGCACCGAGGGGATCAGCGACACGAGCAGCAGATAGGTGCCAAAGCCGAATGTCACCAGCGCCGTCAGCGAGGGCACGATGCCATGCACCGCCTCGACCAGCGGGCGCATCGGTGCGGGCACCGCCCCCATCCAGCGGCTGATCGCCCCGCCCGCCATCCGCAGTTCGTTCAGCGCCACCAGCAGGAAGCCCAAAACGAAGGGCAAGAGGTAATAGATCATGCGGAACATGAGGAGCGCCGCCGCCACCTCGGACACCGGCACATCGGGCGGCATGGTCGAGATCACCACTGCCTCGAACACCCCCACCCCGCCCGGCACATGGCTGAGGATGCCGACCATCATGCCGATGGAATAGATCGCGACGAAAAAGGCGAAATCCGGCACGCCCGCCGGCATCAGCACCCACAGGGTAAAGGCCGCCGCCACCACATCGACAATCATCACCGCCAGTTGCCCGGCCAGATTGCGCGGCGAGGGCAGGCGCAGCTCAAGCTTCCAGATTCTGACCGAGCGATTGCCCCATGAAATCCACAGGATCACCGCCAGCGACGCCACCAGTGCCACCGTCGAGCCCCAGCGGATCACCTCGGGCGCCAGCGGCAGCACCGCTGTCACCACATGCGGTTGCACCGCAAGCGCGGCCAGCCCGATCAGCGTCAGCCCGGTGCCCAGCGCCACAGCGATATAGCCCGAGACCGTCGCCACCTCGAGCGCGTTCAGGCCAAAGGCGGAATAGATCCGGTAGCGCACCGCCCCGCCCGAAACCACCGCCACGCCGATGGTATTGCCAAAGGCATAGGCCAGAAAGCCCCCCAGCGCGAGCACCCGCCCCGGCAGCCGCCGCCCGATAAAGCGCAGCGCCAGCACGTCGTAACCCACCAGCGCCGCATAGGCGACAGCGGTTCCCAGCACCGCGGCCAGCAGTACCGCAGGCGGTGTCGCCCGGGCATGGGCCATGACCTCATCCAGATTGACCGGCTTCAGCAGATGCAAAAGCGCAAAAAGCCCCAGCGCGAACAGCCCGATCCCCAGAAGAACCGGGAAGGCCCGTCGCAATGCAACCACCGGGGCAGAAGAAGTGACCGCCATATCTCCCGCGCGCCCTTTGCCGTCCATCTAGCAGCTAAGCCTTCAGGCCCCGACCTGCAACTCTCTGAGCGACAAATTCACGCCGTCAGCGCCGCCCTGACCTCTGCCGGCATCCGCACCGCGCCCGAGGCGCCAAGGCAGACCAGCGTGACCCGCGCCGCGAACAGGCGCTCTTCACCCCGCAATACCGCCTGATCCAGCACGATGCGGCTACCCCCCAGTTCGACCAGTTCGGTGCGTACCGTCAGATCGTCGCCAAAAAGCGCCGGGCGCAGATAGTCGGCCTCGACCCGCCGCACGGCAAAGACGATGCCGGCCGCATCGCGCAGCGCCATCTGGTCAATCCCGCGCGCCCGCACCCATTCGCTGCGGCCCCGCTCGATGAATTTCAGGTAATTCGCGTAATAGACGATACCGGCAAGATCGGTGTCTTCATAGTAAACACGCAACGGGAAATCATACATGGTCAACTCCTGCGGCCAAGGCGCCATCTATGGCAAAGCCATTGATTTTCAGGGTGTTGTCAAGGGTGTTCCGGGCCCTGCGACGACTGGCCCGCGTTCTGGCCGCTGCCTTGGGGCAACAGAAACGCCCCCGGCACTGGTCTTTGCCCCCGCCCGCCCCCATCTGTCAGGCAACAGACCGGAACGGAGCCGCCCCGATGAAACATCTTATTCCCGCCCTCGCGACCGCGTTTTGCCTTGCCACCCCGCTTGCCGCCGAAGAGGTGGGAAAGGTCGGGGTCGATTGGGTCGGCAATGATATTCTGATCGACGCCTTTGCCGACCCCAAGGTGGCGGGCGTGACCTGCCATGTCGCCTATTTCGACCGCTCGGTGCTGGACAGGCTGTCGAATGGCAACTGGTTCGAGGATCCCAGCTATTCGGCCATCGACTGTACGCAGACCGGGCCGATCACCCTGGGCGATATCGACCGGGGCAAGGATGGTGAGACGGTGTTTTCCGAACGTCAGTCGCTTATCCTGAAATCGCTGCGGGTCACGCGAGTCTATGACGCAAAGAACAATGCGCTGATTTACCTTGCCCATGCCAGCGAGGTCACGCAAGGCAGCGGCAAGATGTCGATTTCGGTGATCCCGCTGCCCTGAGCCGGCGCTAAAATGAAAATGGGCCGGGTTGCCCCGGCCCTTTCATGAAAACTTGATCTTTCAATACCCAAAAGTATAGGCCGTCACGCGCCAAAGGAAAGTAAGGTTTTCCTTACGTCAATTCGGAGGGGTGGCGACAGCCAGCCGCGCCGCCAGCCGCAGGGCATGGCTGGAATCGCGCGCCTGCGCCGGCAATACGGGGTCATAGGCGGCGCGGATCACCCCGGCAATCTCGGGGCGCAGGAACACCGGGGCGCCCTCGGCCCGGGCAAGGGGCGGGTGTACATCAAAAGCCGTCTCGCCCCAGAGCAGGATCGCCTGCACCGCCTGCGACAGGGCCAATGTCTCGGCCGGAACCGCCGACAAGGCTGCATCCATCCGCAAAAACACGAAAGAGGCGCGGATTGCCCCGTTCGGATCGAAGCGGAAGGCGCGGTACTGGTTCGCGCCGCCCGCCTCCAGCCGGTCCAAGAGCGCTGGCAGATCGGGCAGCATCCGCTCCAGCCCCGGCACATGGCGCAACTCATCCCAGTCGCGGAAAAAGAACAGCATCAGATTGGCGCCCAGTTCCGGGTCGGTCTCGGCCATCTTGTGACCGGCAAGCGTCACCACCGCCTCGATCGCGCCCTTGACGGTCGAGAGCGTCGCATCCTCGACCCCAAAGACGATGGGCACGATGGGCCGGCCCCAACGGGCAAACAGATAGCCTCCATCCGCCCGGGTGAAGAGCCGTTCAACCTCTGCCGCATCCATCTGTCACCCTCCCTGCCGCTTCGGCCCCCCGGATACAGGGGCGGGACCATCCGGGCAAGTCTTGGCCCCCTCTGCCCCTGGCTCTGGACTCGGCGCGGTCCAGCCCCGATATTCATGCCATGTCGCTGCCGCCCGGTTTCCTCGACGATCTTCGCACCCGCACGACGCTCTCGCAGATCGTCGGACGCAAGGTCACATGGGACTTGCGCAAGTCGAACATGGCCAAGGGCGACTGGTGGGCGCCCTGCCCGTTTCATCAGGAAAAATCCGCGTCTTTTCATGTGGATGACCGGAAGGGGTTCTATTACTGCTTTGGTTGCCACGCCAAGGGCGATGCCCTGACCTTCCTGCAACAGGCCGAGAATGTCTCGTTCATCGAGGCGGTCGAATCGCTGGCGCGCGAGGCCGGGATGACCATGCCCGCGCGCGACCCCAAGGCGGCTGAACGGCAGGATCGGCGCAGTCAGTTGACCGAGGTGATGGAAGAGGCGGGCGAATTGCATCACCTGCAACTGGAAAACATGGCCGCCGCCGGGGCGGGCTGGAAGGGGACGGGGGGTCAAAACAGCGGAAGGCAGGCGGGTGGCGCGACGCAGGAAGACCAGACCGGCGGAAGC
>CALLZQ010000608.1 GCA_937858255.1 uncultured Tabrizicola sp. | reverse complement strand
CCGCGCCGACTGGCCACCCAGCCCGACCGATGACCTGACCGCCGCACTGACCGGCGAATGGCCGGCCGCGCCGGGGAAAGAGGCGCGTGCCGCCGGCAAGAAAATCGTGGAAAAGGCCGCCGAATCCGGCGTCTCGCTGTCGGATGCCCAGGTGCAGCGCGCTGTTCTGGACTCGATCCGCGCGCTGATGATCATTCGCGCCTACCGGATCCGGGGCCACCTGATCGCCGATATCGACCCGCTGGGGATGCGCGACCAGACCCCGCACCCGGAACTGGACCCCAAATCCTATGGCTTCACCGAAGCCGACATGGATCGCCCGATCTTCATCGACAATGTTCTGGGCCTGCAAATTGCCTCGATGCGCCAGATCCTCGACATCGTGAAGCGCACCTATTGCGGCACCTTTGCCCTGCAATACATGCATATTTCGGACCCCGAGCAGGCAAGCTGGCTGAAAGAGCGGATTGAGGGGTATGGCAAGGAAATCGCCTTTACCCGCGAGGGGCGCAAGGCCATCCTGAACAAGCTGGTCGAGGCCGAGGGCTTTGAAAAGTTCCTGCATGTCAAATACATGGGCACCAAGCGTTTCGGCCTTGATGGCGGTGAGGCGCTGATCCCGGCGATGGAAGCGATCATCAAGCGCGGCGGTCAGCTGGGCCTGAAAGAGATCGTCATCGGCATGCCGCACCGTGGCCGCCTGAACATCCTCGCCAATGTGATGGGCAAGCCCTATCGCGCGATTTTCCACGAATTCCAGGGCGGCAGCTACAAGCCCGAGGATGTGGACGGTTCGGGCGACGTGAAGTACCACCTCGGCGCTTCGTCGGACCGTGAGTTCGATGGCAACAAGGTTCACCTGTCGCTGACGGCAAACCCCAGCCACCTTGAGGCGGTGAACCCGGTCGTTCTGGGCAAGGTGCGCGCCAAGCAGGACCAATATGGCGACACCAATGAACGCATCGCCGTTCTGCCGATCCTTCTGCACGGCGACGCGGCCTTTGCCGGTCAGGGCGTTGTGGCCGAATGCTTTGGCCTGTCGGGCCTGCGCGGCCACCGCACCGGC
>CALLZQ010000607.1 GCA_937858255.1 uncultured Tabrizicola sp. | reverse complement strand
GATCGGCGACGCTGCGGCCATCGCGGGCGCCCTCGACCACGAAATCGGTGATCAGGGCAATCGCCTCAGGGTGGTTCAGCCGCACGCCGCGCGCCAGCCGGTTACGGGCGACCATGGCGGCAAGGCTGACCAGCAGCTTGTCCTTTTCGCGGGGGGTCAGGTTCATCTCGTCTCCTTCAGAGTTGCCAGACGCGCGGCAGGGGGCGTCCCCGGCGGATCAGGCCAAGGCAGCGGGCGATCTGACGGCGCAGCGGCCAGCCATCGGCAGCATGGGCGCGCAGCATCAGCCGCCCCGGCAGGGCAGAGGCGCCGGCCTCGACCCCCGGTTCATCCAAGAGGCGCCGCAAGGGCGCGAGCAGATCGGCGGCCTCGGGCGCGATCAGGCAAAGCGTCGCAAAGGCCCGCATTCCGCCCAGCCCCGCCGACCCGGTCATCAGCGCCCGGTCGTTCAGCACCAGCGGCTCGACCCAGAGGGGCGCCCCCTCACGCTCAATCTGCCGCCAGTCGCGCAAGGAAAGGCGGCGCAGGCTCTCGCCCATCGCCTGCCGGCCCAGCACGATCGTTTCCAGCATCAGGCAGCCCGCCCCGGCCCCCAGTCGCAGATGGGTGCGCCGGTCCAGCGCCGCGCCGTCAAAGAGGATGGTTTCCTGCGGCAGCCAGTCGAGAAAGCCGCCCGCCCCCACGGTCAGATCAACGCGCACCCGTGCCGTGCCGCTGCTGGCGCGATAGGCGCGCTCGGCGGTCTGGGTGGTCGCCACCGCCTGCACCCCGGCGCCGATCTCGGCTGTGTAACTCAGGTGGTCGCCGCCAGTCAGCCCGCCCGAGGTGTTCAGAAACACGAGTTCCGGCACACCGGCCACGCGCGGCAAGATCACCTTGGCACTGCCCGCCTGTCGCAGCCCCGCCAGCCGTACCGCACCATCGCCCGCACGGCTGAGTGCCACACGCGCCTCGCCCCGGCTGCGCTGCATCGGCTCTGTCTGGGTCACGGCATACATGGTCGCGGGGCGCCCTCTCCTCTTGGCCCCAGCCTTCACCGCGCCGCGCCACCGCCTCAATCCATTGTCGGCCTTACCCTGCACCCGGTCTGGCGCCACCCGCGCCGGCGCCGCCAAATCGCGCAACTCGCCCAAAATTCCGGCAGATCGCAAAAACGCCACCCGGCGCTTGCCGCCTTTCCAAACCGCGCCGCCCCGGGCTATCCTGAACCGGGGATGGAGGCGCGAGTGGTCGGAACCCAGGGACCAGAGAACCTGCCCAAGCAGGTCAACCTGTCAGAGGACGCCTGGATGGATGTCCTCTCGGCGGTGGATCGCACCTATGCCGATCTGGTGGATTATCAGGAAAGGCTAGAGCGTCAGAACGCCGAATTGCAGGAAATGCGCGGGTTTCTGACCTCGATCCTTGGTGCGATTTCCGATGTGCTGATCGTCGTGGGCCGTGACGGGCGGGTGCAGCAGGTCAGCCAGTCGGTACAGGCGCGCACTGGTCAGCCGGTTTCCGATCTGGCAGGGGCGGCTATCCAGTCGCTGTTCGGGACCGAGGCGCCGCTGCTCTCGGCCACGTTCGAGGCGATCCGTGCCACGCGCCGCCCTTCGGTGCTGGAAATCGGCCTTGTGACCCCCGAGGGGCCAGAGCCGCTGGAACTGTCGGTCGCGCCGCGGATGGATGAGCGGGGCCGGGTTTCGGGCTTTGTGCTGACCGGGCGGCCCTTGGGCGAATTGCGCCGCGCCTATGCCGAGTTGCAGGCCGGCCATGACGCGCTGAAATCGGCGCAGGCGCAACTGGTGCGCAATGAGAAACTGGCCTCTCTCGGTCGTCTCTTGGCCGGGGTGGCGCATGAGCTGAACAACCCGATCAGCTTTGTTTATGCCAATGCCCATGCGATGGAGCGTTACCTGAGCAAGTTCGAGACCTATTTCGCCCGGGTGCAGGGGGGCGCCGGGCGCGAGGAACTGGTCACCTTGCGCGAAAGCCTGCGTCTGGACCGCGAGATTGGCAATCTGCGTACCGCCATCGACGGCGCCCGCGACGGGGCGGAAAGGGTGCGCGATATTGTCGAGGATTTGCGGCGCCTGTCCTCGGACGGTTCGGGCGAACGGATCGGTTTCGATCTGGCCGAGGTCAGCCGCGTCGCCGCCAATTGGGTCATGCGCGGCCGGCGAGAGCCGGTCAGCCTGCGGATCGAGGCGGCGGGGCCGGTCCCCGCCTTTGGCCGGCCCGGCCATATCCAGCAGATCGTGATGAACCTTGTGCAAAATGCCGTGGACGCGCTGGAGGGTATTGCCAGCCCCGAAATCCGCTTGCGCGTCTTTGCCGAGGGGGATCGCGCCGTGCTGACCGTTTCTGATAACGGCCCCGGCGTGCCGCCCGCCGCGCAGGCGGCGATCTTTGACCCCTTTTTCACCACCAAACCTGTCGGGCGCGGCACCGGCCTTGGCCTGTCGATCAGCCACAAGATCGCCGAGGAACATGGCGGGCGGCTGATGCTGGTCGAGGGGGCGCCCGGCGCCACATTTCGCCTTGAACTGCCGCAGGAGGCCCGGCCATGACCACCATGCTCTGGCTTCAGGCCGCTGGCTGCGGCGGCTGCACCATGTCGCTCCTCTGTGCCGAAGGCCCCGGCCCCATTGAGGCGCTGGAGGATGCCGGCATCCGCATCCTGTGGCACCCCGCCCTCAGCCTTGAAACCGGGGCCGAGGCCCTGAGCCTGTTGCAGGCCGTCGAGGCCGGGGAGATCCCGCTCGATATCCTTTGCGTCGAGGGGGCGATTGCCCGTGGCCCGGCGGGCACCGGGCGGTTTCAGATGCTGTCGGGCACCGGGCGGTCCATGCTCGACTGGGTGCGCGCGCTCGCGCCCCGCGCGGGTCATGTGGTGGCGGTCGGCACCTGTGCGGCCTATGGCGGGGTGACAGCGGCGGGGGGCAACCCGTCCGATGCGGTCGGCCTGCAATATGACGGCGCCCATCCGGGGGGTCTCTTTGCCCCCGACTGGCGGGCGGGCGCCGGCGGGCGGGGCATCAATATTCCCGGGTGCCCCCCCCCTCCCCGCTGGGGGATCGAGACGCTGATGGTGTTGGCGG
>CALLZQ010000606.1 GCA_937858255.1 uncultured Tabrizicola sp. | reverse complement strand
CGCCATAGCCGACAATGCCGTTGTCGGTGGTCAGCTTGGGGAAGATCCAATAGCGCCCGCCCCAGCCCGGAAACGGCGGGGGGACGGAGGAAAACTCCAGATCCTTCAGCTTCATGATCGGGCCTTTCCGGCGGCAAGGGTCAGCAGACTGGCTCAAGGCTAGGGGGGCGCCCCCGGCCTTGCCCGGTCATTCGCGACAGATCATGCCGCAAACGACCCCTTTTGCCCCAGCCTCGGCCCCAGCACATGCAGCGCGAGGCACAGCATCATCAGCACCGAGGCCAGAAGGAAGGGCGCACCGGGCGCATAGGGCTCGGCCCCGGGTCGGGTGAAATGGTGAAAGGTGCCGGTCATGATCAGCGGCGAGGCGTTCATCGCCCCCGCATTGAGTGAGGCTAGCCCGCCCTGCACCTCTCCCTGCGCATCCGCAGGCGCCGCGCGCGAGGCCAGCGCCTGCAACGCCGGTGTCACCGCGCCGCCCAGTGCGGTAATCGGCGTCAGGATCAGCACGATCACTGGCGAGGTGACAAGCCCAAGCGCCATCAGCGTCACCACATCCACCCACATGCCGTAATGCGCCGCCCGATGCTCGCCCCAGCGGCGGATCATCGGTCCCACCAGCAGCGCCTGCCCCAAGGCATAGCTGACGCCGTATATCCCTAGCGACAGGCCGATCATCCCGGTATCCCAGCCAAAGCGCGCCTGCCCGTAATAGGCCCAGACCGAGGGGTAGACATTCATCGCCACGCCAAGGATCAGGTAACAGGCCAGCGTCAACCGCACGCCGGGCAGATGCGCCATCGCCTTCAACGCGCCAAAGGGATTGGCGCGGGCCAGCCGGAACGGGCGGCGCCTCTCGCGCGTCACCGTCTCGGGCAAGATCAGCGCGCCAAAGATGGCATTCGCCAAGGCCAGCCCGCCGGCAAACCAAAACGGCGCGCGGGTGTCGATCCCGGCCAGCAGGCCGCCAATCAGCGGCCCCAGCACAAAGCCGATCCCGAACCCCGCGCCCAACAGGCCAAAGCGGGCGCCGCGCTGTTCAGGCGGGGTGATGTCGGCCACATAGGCATTGGCGGTGGAATGGGTCGCGGCGGTAATCCCGGAAATCACCCGCGCCAGCAGCAAGAGCCAGACCGTCTGCGCCAGTGCCATCACCACATAATCCAGCGCCATCACCAACAGCGACACCAACAGTACCGGCCGCCGCCCGTATCTGTCAGACAGTGACCCAAGGATCGGCCCGAACAGGAATTGCATCACCGCGAAAGAGGTGGACAGAACCCCACCCCAAAGCGCGGCCTCGGCAATGCCCTTGCCCGTCACCTCGCGGATCAGGTCGGGCATGACCGGAAAGATCAGCCCGATGCCAATCGCATCCAGTGCGACGGTGGCAAAGATGAACACCAGCGGCAGGCGCGATCCGCTCATACCGGAAACGCCCGGGCGATC
>CALLZQ010000605.1 GCA_937858255.1 uncultured Tabrizicola sp. | reverse complement strand
GGGGTGCATATGCGCCGCCCGAGGCGCCGCCGGGGTGGGGCGATCCGTGCCGAACGCATTGCCCGCGCTTTTCAGATTGCCGCGGGTGTCATCACCGCCGCGCCGAATGAGATGGTGTGGGGAACGCAGGCGATGATCCGGCCCGGGGCGGTGGTGCTGCGCGGTCATCAGACCGACCTGTTGCGCGCCGTCTATGTCAGTTGGACCGACAAGGCCAAGTGGAAGGATTTTAACTGGCAGTTGCGCAAACTCTTCCCCGTCCCGATCGAGGCCTTTAATGCCGAGGTCGCGGCGCGGTTTCGTCCGCTCTTTGCCGGCTGGCTGCGTACCCTGCCCCGCAATGCCCTGACCAAGCAGCCCGATTTCATGTTCCTCGAAGTGTTCTATTCGGCCAGCCTCGGGTCCGGTTTCCCGGCAAACTGGCACTGCTTTTATCTGTCCCCGTTCAATTCGCGGCGGCTGATCTCGCTGGCTTTGGGGTTTGACGATGCCTATCGCCTGTCGGGCCGGCTGGTCGATGACATCCTGTTCCGCGTCGATCCCGAATTGGCCGCCCTGCCCTTTGGTCTTGAATATGAAGCCGATGCCGAGGAACATCCCAAGGCCGTGGCCCGGCTGGATGAGGCGCGCAGCCGTCACAAGGGGCTGTTCCCCAAATCCGCCGCCCGACGCAAGGTCGGCTGACCCCGCCAGGGCCTGCCGGCTTGACGGCAGGGGGAATTTCCGCTATCGGCCCCGGTAGGTCTGCTGTCAGACCACCGACGCCGGGGCGCCCGGAACATTGCGTCCCATGAAACCAACGCAGGCCGATCCTGCCGTTTAGGACGCATATGACCAAATTCTCCGACCTCGCGCTTGACCCGCGCGTTCTCAAGGCCATCGCAGAAGCAGGCTACGAAACCCCCACCCCGATTCAGGCAGAGGCCATCCCCCATGCGCTCGAAGGGCGCGATGTGCTGGGGATCGCGCAGACCGGCACCGGCAAGACCGCCAGCTTTACGCTGCCGATGATCACCCGGCTGGGACGCGGCCGTGCCCGCGCCCGGATGCCGCGCAGCCTTGTTCTGGCGCCGACCCGCGAGTTGGCGGCCCAGGTGGCCGAAAACTTCGACACCTATGCCAAGCATACCAAGCTGACCAAGGCCCTCTTGATCGGCGGGGTTTCGTTCGGGGAACAGGACAAGCTGATCGACCGCGGCGTCGACGTGCTGATCGCCACCCCCGGCCGCCTGCTCGACCATTTTGAACGCGGCAAGTTGCTGCTGCAAGGCGTTGAGATCATGGTGGTCGATGAGGCCGACCGGATGCTCGACATGGGATTCATCCCCGATATCGAGCGGATCTTCCAACTGACGCCGTTTACCCGGCAGACCCTGTTCTTCTCGGCCACCATGGCGCCGGAAATCGAGCGGATCACCAAGACCTTCCTGTCGAACCCGGCCAAGGTCGAGGTAGCGCGGCAGAATTCCACCTCGGCCACCATCGAACAGGCGCTGATCCAGTTCACGCCCAGCCGCAAGGATCGCAGCTTTACCGAAAAGCGCGCCGTGCTGCGGTCGCTGATCAAGCAAGAGGGTGAGGCCTGCACCAACGCCATCATCTTCTGCAACCGCAAGATGGATGTGGATGTGGTCGCCAAGTCGCTGAAATCGCACGGTTTCAACGCCGCCGCGATCCATGGCGATCTGGATCAGTCGCAGCGGATGAAGACACTGGATGCCTTCCGCGATGGCAGCCTGCATTTGCTGGTCGCCTCGGATGTGGCGGCGCGCGGCCTCGACATCCCAGCCGTCAGCCATGTGTTCAACTTTGACGTCCCCAGCCACCCCGAGGATTACGTCCACCGTATCGGCCGCACCGGGCGCGCAGGCCGTCAGGGCAAGGCCTTCACCATCGCCGTGCCTTCGGATGACAAGTACCTGACCAACATTCAGTCACTGGTCAAACAGGACATCCCCAAGGGCGAGATGCCCGAGGGCGCACTGGAGGGGCTCTCTGAACGCAGCGACAGCGGCCGCAGCGATGGCAAGCGCGGCGAGCGGCGCAGCCGGGGCCGCGAGAAAGAGCGTGACCGCAAGCCCAAGCGCGATGAATCGCTGCCGCCGGCCTCGATGCTGCCGCTCGAGGTGCAGGAAGTGGTGGCCGAGGCCGAGCCGGTTGCCGAAGCCGCCCCCGCACGCGAACCGCGCCGCGAAAACCGCCGCGAAGATCGGCGTGAGGATCGGCGGGACGACCGCCGCGAAGAGCGCCGCGAGCCTCGGCAGGAACCGCGTGAGGATCGCAGAGAGGGTCGCCGGGAAAATCGCCCCGGCCCCCCGGGCTTCGGCACGGGCGACCATGTGCCGGATTTCATCCTGCGCAGCTTCAAGATCGCCACCCCGGCCATTGAGCAGGACGATAGCGACGAGGCCCCTTCGGTCTTGGCCACCGGATCGGACGGCTGATGCCGTTCCAATCAGGAATGGAAAAGGCCCCGCACCGCGGGGCCTTTTGCTTTGGTAAGGCAGTTATTCTGACTGCAACCGGCTGACCACCACCGTCTCCTCGGGCTTTTTGCCGATCTCTTCGACCGTGACCTGCCGTACCACCCGGCGCAGCGCCTCATCCAGCTTGTCATCGTCGCGCAAGACCTTGGCCCCCGCCCCTTCGAGGAACTCGGAAAGATCGGCTTCAAGGGTTTCCGCCAAGGCCCGCTCGCCCCGCCCGACTGTCGGCAGACCAGACAGCTCGACCCAAGCCTCGCCCAGGGGTTCGTCCTGTTCGTCCAGCAAGACCGTCACCATCACATGACCGTTCAGCGCCATACGGATGCGGTCGCGCACCACCCCGTCCAACGCCCCGATCAGCACCGAGCCGTCCAGATACAGACGCCCGGTTTCGATATATTCGGCGACCTCAGGCGCTTCGCCGGTCAGATCCATCATCATGCCATTGGTCGCGATTTCGGCGGCAATCCCCGCCTCGGTTGCGATGCGCACATGCTCGCGCAAGTGACGATGCTCACCATGCATCGGGATCAGCATATCGGGCAGGATCAGCCGGTGAACATGTTCCAGATCCGGGCGGTTGGCATGGCCCGAGACGTGATAAAGCCCGCCCATATCGTCGATCACATCGACGCCCATTTCCGAGAAGGCATTGACGATGCGCAGCACATCGCGCTCATTGCCCGGGATGACCTTGGAAGAGAACAGGAAAGTATCGCCCTCTTTCATCTCCAGCCCCAGATATTTCCCGCGGCTGAGCTGGGCCGAGGCGGCGCGCCGCTCACCCTGGCTGCCGGTGACCAAGAGCATCAGATTGCCGCGCGGAATTTCCAGCGCCTCTTCGGGGGAAACCGTGCGGGGGAAACCGTTCAGCCCCCCGGCCTCCTCGGCAGCCGAGAGCATCCGCCGCATCGACCGCCCCAGCACGCAGATCGAGCGATCTGCCGCCCGTGCCGCCTCGGCCAGCGTTTTCAGACGGGCAACGTTAGAGCCAAAGGTGGTCGCCACCACCATGCCGCCCCGCGACTTGATCAGATCGCGCAGGGGGTCGCGCAGGGTGCTTTCCGAACGGCCCGCATGCAGGGAAAACACGTTGGTTGAATCGCACAGCAGCGCCTTGATGGGCTGTTCCTCGACAATCGACTGGATCAGCGCATCATCCCAGGCCTCAACCACCACCGGCGCCGGGTCGATCTTGAAATCGGCAGAGTGGAAAATCCGCCCTGCCGGGGAGTCGATGACAAGAGCGCTCGAT
>CALLZQ010000604.1 GCA_937858255.1 uncultured Tabrizicola sp. | reverse complement strand
AGGCGCTGGCCGAGGTGATGGTGCGCCGGGGCTGGCGCGTCAAACTGTCAACCGATGCGCGGGGCGCGCGCTATGCGGGCGGTTTTCCGCATGTGGTCAAGGTTGAAGAGGTGGCCTCGGCGACCTTTGCCCGGGGCGGGGCGCTGGCAAAACTGGCGGTGCCCTTTCGCATCGCGGGTGGGGTTATCGGCGCGGTGATCGGCCAGTTGCGCGACCGCCCGGCGGTGGTGGGGGGCTTTGGCGGCTATCCTTCGATCCCGGCGCTGGCGGCGGCCTGGGTGCTGCGCCGCCCCCGAATGATCCATGAACAGAATGGCGTTCTGGGCCGGGTGAACCGGGTGTTTTCCCGCCGCGTGCCGGTGGTTGCCTGCGGCACCTGGCCGACAGCCCTGCCCGAAGGGGTCGAGGGCCAACACACCGGCAACCCGGTGCGCGGCGCGGTGATGGAGCGTGCCGGCGCCCCCTATATCCCCCCCGGTGACTATCCGATGAGCCTTGTGGTCATCGGCGGCAGCCAAGGCGCGCGGATCCTCTCTGACGTGGTGCCCGCCGCCGTTGCCGACCTGCCAGAGGAAATCCTGCGCAACCTCCGCGTCGCCCATCAGGCCCGCGAAGAGGATATGGCCCGGGTGACCGAGGCCTATGCCGCCGCCGGTATCCGCGCCGAGGTGCAGCCGTTTTTCCGCGACATTCCCGCCCGCCTGTCCGAGGCGCAACTGGTCATCTCGCGCTCGGGCGCCTCATCTGTGGCCGACATCGGCGTGATCGGTCGCCCGGCGATCCTGATCCCCTATGCGGCGGCCACCGGTGATCACCAGACCGCCAATGCCCGTGGCCTTGTCGAGGCCGAGGCGGCGGTGATGATCCCGGAAAAGGCGCTTGACGCCGCCACGCTCAGCCGCCACATGGGCCAAATCCTTTCACAGCCCGGCGCCGCCGAGCGGATGGCAGCCAATGCGCTGTCCACCGGGCGACCCGACGCAACCGAGCGGCTGGCGGCCTTGGTCGAAGCCCTCGCAAGCCCCAAGGTTCACGGAGCCACCGAATGAACGCGACCAAACTGCCCCTCGAATTGGGCCCCATCCATTTCGTCGGCATCGGCGGCATCGGCATGAGCGGCATTGCCGAGGCGCTGGCGACCCATGGGTACCGCGGGCCGGGCTCGGGCGCCAAGGCATCCAAGATCACCGACCGTCTAGTGCAACTGGGCGCGCGGTTCTTTGAGGGGCAGGCCTCCGCGAATATCGGCGATGAAGTGGCGGTGGTGGTGATTTCCTCTGCCATCAAGAAGGGCAACCCCGAGCTGGAAGAGGCGCGGCGCCGCAAGCTGCCGGTGGTGCGCCGGGCTGAAATGCTGGCCGAACTGATGCGGATGCGCTCGAACATCGCCATCGCCGGCACCCATGGCAAGACGACCACGACGACCATGGTGGCCACCCTGCTCGACAAGGGCGGGTTCGATCCGACCGTGATCAACGGCGGGGGGAAGCACGCCTTTGGGTCCAAACCCCCCGCCGGCGCCCGGCGATGGATGGGGGTCGGAGGCGCATGAACCCGCGGCCGCCTTAAACCGCCG
>CALLZQ010000603.1 GCA_937858255.1 uncultured Tabrizicola sp. | reverse complement strand
TTGCATTGGGGGGGCATGCCGAGGCGGTTCGGGATCTGGCTGAGGTCCGCGCGCAAGGCGCGGAATATCCCACGGCGGCACGGCTGGACCCATGGCCGGAACCCTGACACCCAAGGCGCCCCCCGCGCCAGTCTGGGCGGCGCAGGCGGCACGTTTGCCGGGGGGGCGCCTGCATCTGCATCAGGGGCCGATCGACATCATCGCCCGATTCTGGGGCGATCCGGTGGCGGTCGCCGCGGCAGAAGCCCGCGCGGTAGATCGCTTTTCTTCGATCCTGAACGAATTGATGTCAGAGATTTCGGCCCTGCGCGCTGAAGAGGCGCCGGTTCATGGCGATATTGCCCGGACCATGGCCTTGGCCGTCGCCCCGTTTCGACCGGCCTTTGTCACCCCCATGGCGGCGGTTGCCGGGGCGGTTGCCGAGGCGGTCTTGCGGGCGGCGGCCGGCCCCGGCATCACCCGCGCCTATGTCAACAATGGTGGCGACATCGCCCTGTTCCTGTCACCTGAAACCGCGCTGACCTGCGCCATCGCCAACCGACCCGGTATGCCAGACCGGATCACCATCCGCGCGGCTGACCCGGTGCGTGGTATCGCCACCTCGGGTTGGCGGGGACGCAGCTTTTCCCTGGGCATCGCCGACAGCGTTACGGTTCTTGCCGCCTCGGCCGCCATGGCCGATGCGGCGGCGACCATGATTGCCAATGCCGTCGATCTGCCCGGGCATCCCGGCATTCAGCGCCGTGGCGCGCAAGAAATTCAGCCCGACAGCGATCTGGGGGCGCGGCAGATCACGGTCGCCGTTCCCCGGTTCACGCCGGGCGAACAGGATGAAGCCCTGGCGCGAGGGCTGGCTGCCGCAGAAGATTTTCGCCAGCGCGGGCTGGTTGAAGCGGCGGCACTTTTCCTTCAGGGTCAAATCCGCACCACAGGCGGTTTCCCGATGTTGCCGCAAGAGAGGGCTCATGTCTGATTTCGCACTTCGCAAGATTGTCACCCAGATCGAGGAGATCCGGCACGAGGGCGGCCCACCGGGTGACGCACCCGTGCTGCGCGGCGCGATCTATGCCATCTGCGCCAATCCATTCGCCGGCCGTTATGAGCCGGATTTGCAGCCGGCGATGGAGGGGTTGAAACCGCTGGCGCTCGATCTGACGGACAGGCTGGTAGAGGCCATGGGCGGGCGCGACGGGATTGACGCCTATGGAAAAGGCGCCCTGGTCGGCGAGAATGGGGAAAGCGAGCATGGTGCCATCTGGCATGTCTCGGGCGGCTACGGCATGCGGGAACGCTTGGGCGAATGCCGTGCCATCGTTCCCTCGGCGATGAAGGTCGGAGGCATGGGGGCCACGCTCGACATTCCGCTCGGGCATCTGAATGCCGCCTATGTCCGCTCGCGCTTTGATGTGATCACGGTCAGTTGCGCCGACGGGCCACGCGCCAATGAATTGCTCTTTGCCCTTGCCATGGCGCGCGGCGGGCGCGTTCACAGCCGGATGGGCGGGCTGGAGCTGGCGCAGGTCAAGGGCCTGGACGGGCTGCGCTGATGCCGGGCACGCGCGCAAATTCCTTGCAAGGAATTTGTCAAAAATCTTCCAAGATTTTTGCGCGCGCGCTGGTGCTGGCGATCGTTCCCGGGGTTGCACTGGCCTGTGCGCTGCCGCCCAGTGTGATCCTGACCTTGCCGACGGGCCATTACATCGCCGGAGCGGCCCTGACGGTGCTGGTCACGGCCTTGATGGGGGCGGGGCTGGATCGTTTGCCGGAAATGCGGGCACGCCCCTTGCTGCGACGGCCTGTGATTCTGCCGGTTATGGTTTCATCCTATATTGCCTTTCTGGTTTTTCTGGCGCTGCTGCTGATCGGGATTTTTGGCGCCCGCGATCCGATGCATAACCTGCTGACGCTGGTGTTCTGGACCGGAATCTGGGTTGCGGTGCCGCTGGGCTCGGTTTTCCTTGGCCATCTCTGGCGGCCAATCAATCCTTGGACGGCCCCGGTCCGCATTGCCCGTACCTTGCTGGGGCTGCGGCAATCCGGCGGGCTGGCCGCCCTGGGGTATTGGCCTGCGGTTCTGGGTGTTGCCGCGTTCAGCTGGTTTCAGATGGTGTCGCTTGCGCCGGATGATCCGCTGGTTCTGGCGGCTGTTCTCGGCCTCTACTGGCTGGCGATTTTCGGTCTGGCCGTCTGGGCGGGCGAGGACTGGCTGGCGCAGGGCGAGTTTCTGACGGTGCTGTTCGGCTTTATTGCCAAGGTCTCGCCGTTCTGGCTTGAGGTCGAGGGGCGCCATGCGACGCTGAAGGCTGGCTGGCCGGGCACGCAGATCCTGACCATGCCGCCGCTGAGTTTTTCGGCCATGGTTTTCGTGACGGTGGCGTTGTCTTCGCTGACCTTTGACGGGCTGAACGAAACCTTTTGGTGGCTGGCCCTGATCGGGGAAAACCCCCTGGAGCCTACCGGGCGCTCTGCTGTCGTTGTCGCCAATACGGCAGGCTTGGGGATGGTCTGGGCCGTAACGGCGGGGGGGGGGGGGGGGGGGGGGTTTTTTGTGGGGTGAAGGGGGGGGGGGGGGGGTGGGGGGGGGGGGGGGGGGGGGGCGTGGTTGGTGGCGGCGGCCATTTTGCTGGGGCGCAGAATCGGTGGCGCAGGGTTTCGGGCGGGGCCGGTGATGCTGTCGTTTCTGGCCATCGCCGCCGGATATCATGCCGCACATTATCTGGTCACCTTGCTGACGACCGGACAATACACGCTGGCGGCGCTGAACGACCCGCTGTTCCGGGGGGACAGCCTGCTGGGTCTGCCGGCTTTCTATGTCTCATTCGGATTCCTGACCGACAGGGCGACGATGCAGGCGATCTATGCCGCCCAGTTTTTCGCCATTCTGGGGGCGCATCTCTTGGCGATTTTCCTTTCTTTGCGGTTGGTTGGCTCTTCGATGCGCTTTTCCGCACATCTGCCGATGACGGCCCTGATGGTTGGGTATACGGTGCTGGGCCTGTGGCTGATGTCCACCGCCCGAGCAGGGTGAAAAAACCGTGGACTTTTTGTTTGTACACGCACAACCTTGACCCAGGAGGCGCCGCGTTCAAAAGCGCCCCGCAACAGTGGAGAGACAGATGACGACGACATTGACCGGCTTTGCGCCGTCCCGGCGCAGTCTTCTCAAGGCGGCCGGCGCGGGCCTTGTGACCAGCGCCTTTGCCGCCCCCGTCTGGGCGCAAGCCGCCCCGATCAAACTTGGTTTCCAGTTGCATCG
The DNA here is from genome assembly GCA_937858255.1 of uncultured Tabrizicola sp. Taxonomy (GTDB): domain Bacteria; phylum Pseudomonadota; class Alphaproteobacteria; order Rhodobacterales; family Rhodobacteraceae; genus Pseudotabrizicola. The sequence goes on along the minus strand of CALLZQ010000603.1, from coordinate 2,143 downwards.
CACCGGCATCGGTGCGGCCTATGGCCGGTGGTACGAGCGCACCGCTCAGGCGGCGCTGAAGGCGGTGAACGACGCCGGTGGCATCAATGGCCGCCCGGTCGAGATTGTGTTCGAGGATGACGGCACCGACCCCAAGCGCGGCGCCGAGGTGGTGGAAAAGCTGACCAGCCAGCATGGCTGCGATCTGATCTTTGGCCCGCTGTTCAGCCATGTGGTCATCGGCTCGGCCCCCCGCGCAGGTGAGTTGAAGGTGCCCTATCTGGTCTGTTCCGAGGGCTATCACGTCGCCTCGGGCATGCTGAACCGCTGGACCATGCAGCCCGGCATCACCGATGTCCGCGCACAGGTCTCGTCCATGGCGCCTTGGGTTCTGGCCAATCTGGGCAAGAAAGTCACCATGGTCTTCCCGGATTATGCCTTTGGTCATGATCACCGCGATTTCTTTACCGCCGCCGTGCAGGCTGGCGGTGGCGAGGTGATCGCGCAGATCGCCATTCCGCCGACCGAGACCAGCTTTACCCGCTATCTGCCGCAAATCCCGGCAGAGACCGAGGTGCTGTATCATGTCATGGTTGGCCCGGCCGTGCTGACCTTTGTCAAGGAACTGGGTGAGTTCTATGGCTCGGGCGCACGCCCGCAGATCTTTGGCTTTATCGACTCGCTTGAGGCCGTCGATACCGCTTCGCCGGGTCTGGAATTCCTGGAAGGCACGCATTTCTGGGAAGGCCATTGCCGCGTGAAGCAGGCCGATGCTTCCGAGGCGGAAACCGCCTATCGCGCGGCAGTCGGCGTGGATGACCATGGTGCCAGCACCAGCGATGCCAAGGATGTGGCGACCTATGCGCATATGTTCAGCGTCTGGGAAACCTTGCATGTCATCAAGGCCGGGATGGAGGCCGCAGGCTATCAGGGTACCGGCGATCGCCAGAAGTTTGTCGAGGCGGTCGAGGCGATGACCGAGATGCCCGCCAGCCTTGCCCATGTGCAGGGCGACAAGCGGTTCAATGGCAAGACCCATCAGGTCTTTGGCCATCAGTTCATCTCGAAGATCGAGGGTGGCAAGCTGATGAAGGTCCACACCACCAGCCTTGAAGATGGGATGTACGAGGACGCGGTGGATTACACCGCGCAGTCCTTCTGATCCGACACCGGGGCGCGGCAGGCCCGCGCCCCTATTCCTGCGGGAACTTCCTTTGGCCTTTGGACCCTTTCTCCTCCTCGCCCTGCTCGAAGGGACCACCATGGCGGCGGTGCTGGCGCTGACAGCGGTCGGCCTGTCGCTGGTCTTTGGCGTGATGCGCGTGGTCAATGTCGCGCATGGTGAGTTTTTCATGCTGGGCGCGGTGGTGGCGTGGTTCGTGACCTATCACCTTCCGCTGCCCCCGGCCTTGGGATGGATGGCGGCGTTGGTGATCGCGCCCTTGGTGGTGGGGTTGCTGGCGGCGCTGGCCGATATGACCATTCTCAAGCGCCTGAAATATGACCCCGAGGCGACGATCGTCGCCACGATCGGTCTTCTCTATATCCTGCAACAGGCGGCGCTGACGTTTTATGGCCCCGATGCCCGGCCCGTGCCGGCGCCCTTCAACTGGCGGATCCAACTGCCGTGGTTCGGCTATTCGGGCTACAAGCTGTTTGTTGTGCTGGCGGCGGCAGTGATCCTTCTGGGGGTCTGGCTGTTCATGACCCGGACCAAGGCCGGGCTGATCATGCGTGCGACCCAGGTCGATATGGAGACCGCGCGGGCCTTTGGCATCAATGTAGACAGGGTTTATGCGGGCACTTTCGGGCTTGGCGCCGCCTTGGCGGCGATGGCGGCGGTGCTGATCGTGCCGATTCAGCAGGCCCATTACCTGATGGGGCATGACCCGCTGCTTCTGTCGTTCATTGTTGTGATCATCGGCGGGCTGGGGTCAATCCGGGGTACGGTGATCGCCGCCCTGCTGATCGGTCTGTCGGACGGGGTGATCTCGATGTTCTACGCGCCGACCTTGGCCAAGATCATCGCGACGCTTCTGGTCGCCATGGTGCTGGTGTTTCGCCCGCAGGGCCTGTTCGGGGCCAGGGCATGAGCGAGCGCGGCAAGATCTGGGCGTTGCATCTGGCGGTGCTGGCCGCCCTGTTCGCGGCGCAATTCGTGCTG
>CALLZQ010000602.1 GCA_937858255.1 uncultured Tabrizicola sp. | reverse complement strand
CGCGAGCTTGCCGCCCACGGTCATGTGCGGGAAGAGCGCGTAGTTCTGGAACACCATGGCGATGCCGCGATCCTTGGGCGGCAGGTGGTCCACCCGGCGCCCGCCGATCCAGACCTCGCCCGCGCTGGCCGTCTCCAGCCCCGCGACGATGCGCAACAGCGTGGTCTTGCCGCAACCCGAGGCGCCCAGCAGCACCATGAATTCCCGGTCGGCAATGGTCAGGTCGATGTCATGCAGCGCGGTATAGGCGCCAAAGGACTTGCGAACGTTCTTGATGATGATTTCAGCCATCTCTCTGTCTCCCGAAGCGCGCGCCGCCTAGCGGTTCGCGATGCCCCACATGGCGAAAAGGTATTTGCGCACGGCAAAGATGAAGATCAGCGCCGGCACGACGAGGATGAAGCCGCCCGCGAATTTCAGGTGCAGCGGCGCGTCGCCCAAGGATTGCAGCAGGAAAGCCGTCAGCGTGCGGTTCTCGATGGTCAGTACGGCGGCGGCAAAGACCTCGTTCCAGCTGATCACAAAGGCAAAGATGGCGCTGGCGGCAATGCCCGGCAGGATCAGCGGCAGCACCACCTTGGTAAAGGCGGTGAACCGGGTACAGCCAAGCGTCCAGGCTGCCTCTTCCAGCTCGATCGGGATGCCGGAAAAGAGCGAGAAGGTGATCAGCACCGCAAAGGGAATGGCGAGGGTGGTATGAACCAGGGCCAGGCCAAAGGCGGTGTCGTCCAGACCGGTGCGGATGAACATCACTGCCAAGGGCAGCGCCAAAAGCGGCAGCGGAAAGGCCCGGGTCAAGAGGATCAGCAGCCGGAACGCCGCCTTGCCCGGAAAATCAAAGCGCGACAGCGCATAGCCCGCCGGGGCGCCGATAGCGATCGACATGATCATGGTCATGACCGCGACGATGATCGAGTTTTTCATCGCGCCCAGCATCCCCTGAAACCCGGCAAAGAATTGCAGCGAGCCTAGGTCAAAGGCGGGGATGAAGGATTTGGGAAAGGCGCTGACCGCCGCCGGCGAGGAAAGGGTGTTGATCAGCAGGAAATACAGCGGCACCAGAACCCAGGCGCACAGCAGGCCAACCGAGGTGAGGTAGACCATCCGTCCCGCCCGACGTGCGGTCAGGCCCGGCGCGGGGGTATCCGTCACTTGTGATGTCATATCGAGGCTCCTTTCGGCACGCGCAGCACCCGCAGAATGATCAGCGTGAACAGGATCGAGATCGCCAGCACGATCAGCGCCATGGCCGAGGCCGCTCCGGCATTCAGCAGGGTGAACTGATAGTCGTAGATCTGCCCCATCAGCACCGGGAACAGCGTGCCGCCAAGGGCCGCGACCACGGCAAAGACCTCAAAGGCCAGCACCACCCGCAGGATCAGTGCCGTTTGCAGCGAGGGTCGCAGCAAGGGCAGCGTCACCTTGAGAAACCGCTGCCAGGGAGAGGCGCCAAAGACCTCGGCCGCCTCGTAATATTCCTTGGGGATCAGGCCGATCCCGGCCACAAGGATCACCAGCATGATCGCGGTGGCCCGCCAGATCTCGGCCAGCATGATCGCGAGGAACACCAGACCGGGGCTTTGATACCCCAGCAGGGTGGCCGGCTTGTCGATCACCCCAAGGCCCAGCATCATGGAATTCAGAAAGCCCGATTGTTCAAAGATGGCCAGCCAGATGATCCCGGCGGCAAGGTCGGAAATCCCCAGGGGAATGGTCCAGATATACAGGACCAGATCGCGGCCCTTTTTCATCTTGGTGACCATGGTCGCCATGGTCAGCGCCAGTGCCAGTTGAACCGGCACCACCGTTGCGGCCAGCAGCATGGTGTTTTGCAGCGAGATCGGGAATTTCCAATAGCTGATGACTTCCCGGAAATTGCCAAGGCCCCAGCCGCTGTCGCTCCGAAACGCCTCTGTCGCGACAAGGACGAAGGGGTAGAGGAAAAACACCAGCAGAAACAGGGTGACGGGTAGGATCAAGAGATAGGGCAGCAATCGAGGGTTCATTGCGGAACTCCCTTGCAATGGGGCGAGGATCGGCGTGCAGTCGGTCTGACAGGTCAGTGCCGGGCAGCGAGAGGAGGGCGGCGGCGCATCAAGATACGCCGCCAGCCTGAGGCAAAACCGCCGTTGCGGCCAGGGTCGCCGCTGCGGTGGAATGTGGATCTTTGTCCTGCGGTCTTGCCTGCCGGGCGATGTCAGTGGCGCAGGCGCCCCACATCGCCCGGGGTGGCTTGCGCTTACTCGACCGGGCAGGCGCCTTCCGAGGCCGCATCCGGGGCCCAGCAGGGCGCGCCGGTTTCCTGCATGATC
>CALLZQ010000601.1 GCA_937858255.1 uncultured Tabrizicola sp. | reverse complement strand
GGCCTTCCAAAAGGGGGTGTAGACCCGGTAATACCCGCCCTGCCCCGTCGCAACCGTCCACGGCTCAAAGAGCAGATGCCCGGCGAAACTGCGCGCCTCAAACCCGCGCGCGCGCAGCCCGGCCTTGACGTCTGTATCCCGCGCGACGGCAGCGGCATCATACTGCCGCCCCCACCAGACGCCCGCCGCACCCGTCTCGGCCATCAGCGCGGCCAGCACCTCTGCCGCAGGCCCGCGCCGCAGGATCAGCCGCGCGCCAATGCCCTCCAGCGCCCGCGCAAAGGCCGCAACCCCCAGCCCCAGCCGCCATTTCGGCGCCGCGCCCAGCGCCTCGGTCTCAGGGTCAAGGATGAACACCGGGATCAGCGGGCGCCCGGTTTCGACCGCCGCCGCCAGCATCGGATTGTCATCCAGCCGCAGATCCCGGCGAAACCAGAGGATGAGGGGGGCTGCGGTCATGGGGTCTCACTATTGTCTGTATAGGGATATACGCGCGAGACGCCAAATAGATCACGCGCCCCGGCAATTTTCCTGCGGGCAGGGGCCATTGCCTTTCGCCCCCGCCCCCGGCAAGGATGATGCCAAACCCAAGGAGCGCCCGATGTCCCTGAACCTCGACTTTGTTCGCAGCCAGTTTCCGGCCTTTGCCTCGCCTGTCCTGTCGAGCCATGCCTTCTTTGAAAATGCCGGGGGCAGCTATCCCTGCCAGCAGGTCGTGGACCGGCTCCACCGCTTTTACCTCGACCGCAAGGTGCAGCCCTATGGCCCCTATCCGGGCGCCACGGCGGGCGGGGCCGAGATGGATGAGGCCCGCACCCGGCTGGCGGCGATGATGAATGTCGCGCCGCAGGCGGTGTCCTTTGGCCCCTCGACCAGCGCCAATACCTATGTTCTGGCGCAGGCCGTGCGCCAATGGCTCAAGGGGCGCGAGGCCGCGATCATCGTGACCAATCAGGACCATGAGGCGAATTCCGGCGTCTGGCGGCGGCTGGAGGGCGAGGGGGTCGAGGTCCGCGAATGGCGGATCGACCCTGCGACCGGCAGCCTCAACCCCGAGGATCTGCCGGACCTGATGGCCGATGGCCGCGTGGCGATGCTGGCCTTCCCCCATTGCTCGAACGTGATTGCCGAGATCAACGATGTGGCCGCGATCAGTGCCATCGCCCGCGCCCATGGCGTGCGGGTGGTGGTGGATGGCGTCTCTTATGCGCCCCACGGCTTTCCCGATATTCCGGCGCTTGGCTGCGATGTGTACCTGTTTTCGGCCTACAAGACCTATGGGCCGCATCAGGGGATCATGGTCCTGAATGGCGACTGGGGGATGGAACTGCCCGGTCAGGCGCATTTCTTCAACCACGGCACATTGTACAAGCGGCACACCCCCGCCGGTCCCGATCACGCCCAGATCGCCGCCTGTGCAGGGATGGCCGATTACATCGACACGCTGGCCGAGGCGCATGGCATTACCGGCGATGCGGCGGCGCGCAACCGGGGCGTTCATGACCTGATGCGCGCGCAGGAATGCGCGGTCATCGCGCCGCTGCTCAGCTATCTTTCCGGCCGCAATGACCTGCGCCTGCTTGGCCCTGCGCAGGCAGAGCGGCGCGCGCCCACGGTCGCGGTCGAGCTGAACCGCCCCGCCGAGCCGGTGTCCGAGGAACTGGGCCGCAGGGGCATTGCCTGCTGGGCGGGCGATTTCTACGCCGTGCGCCCGCTGACCGCGCTTGGCATCGACCTCGACAAAGGTGTGTTGCGGATGAGCGCCACGCATTACACCAGCGCAGAAGAGGTCAGCCGCCTGATCACGGCGCTGGATCAGGTTCTGTAACCTGTCTGGGCAGGGCCGCGCGAACGCGGCCCTGCCCCGCCCCTCAGGCGGTCACATCCACCACGACCCGGCCCTGCACCCCGCCCTTCAGAATGGCGGCGCCCAGTTCGGGCAGATCGGACAGGCCCGCCGGGCGGATCACCGCCTCCAGCTTTTCCATCGGCAGATCGGTCGAGATCCGGTCCCAGGCGCGGACCCGGTCTTCATAGGGGCGCATCACGGAATCGATCCCCAGAAGGTTCACGCCCCGCAACAGGAACGGCACCACCGTTGCCGGCAGACCCGCGCCCCCGGCCAGACCCACCGCCGCGACCGAGGCGCCGTATTTCATCTGCCCCAGCACCCGCGCCAGCATCGCGCCCCCCACGGCATCGACGCACCCAGCCCAGGTCTCGGTCTCCAGCGGGCGCTTGACCGTCTCGGCCAGATCGGCGCGCGGCACCACCCGGGTGGCCCCCAGATCGCGCAAATACCCCTCGGTCTCGGGCCGGCCGGTCACGGCGGCGACGGAATACCCCAGCCGCGCCAGAATCGCCACCGCGACCGAGCCGACGCCCCCCGCAGCCCCTGTCACCAGCACCCCGCCCTTGGCGGGCCTCATGCCATGGTCCCCCAGCGCCATCACCGCCCGCAACGCCCTGAAACCAGCGGTCCCCCCCG
>CALLZQ010000600.1 GCA_937858255.1 uncultured Tabrizicola sp. | reverse complement strand
CACGAACCGGCGATGAGCGACATCAGCCGATCCATCGCGTTTTGCCGCGCGATCCGCGCGGCGGTGGGGGATCGGGTTGACCTCTTGTTTGGCACGCATGGCCAGTTCACCACCCCGGGCGCGATCCGCATGGGGCGCGAGTTGGAACCCTATAACCCGCTGTGGTACGAAGAGCCGATCCCGCCCGATAACCTGTTGGAATTCGCCGAGGTGGCAAAATCGGTCCGTGTGCCACTGGCGACGGGTGAACGGATGACGACCAAGGCCGAATTCGGCACCCTCTTGCGGGCGGGCGGGGTCAAGATCCTGCAACCCGCGGTTGGCCGGGTGGGCGGCATCTGGGAGGCGAAAAAGATCGCCGCCATGGCCGAGATCTTCAATTCCGAGATGGCCCCGCATCTTTACGCGGGCCCGGTGGAATGGGCGGCGAATGTGCATTTCGCGGCCTCGATCCCGAACCTCTTGATCGCCGAGACCATCGAGACGGGCGGCGCCTTCCACCAGAAACTGATCCGCAATTCAATCACTTGGGAAAACGGTTATATCCTGCCGCCCGAGGCGCCCGGATTGGGGATCGACTTTGATGAGGATGTCGCCCGCGCCCATCCCTATACCGGCACCGGCCTGCATTTGCAGATGCAAGAGGCGCCCTGCGATTATTCCGAGGGCAACCGGTTTGAGGGCGGCGCCCCCTCCACCCTGCCGCACAAGACCTGAGCGGGCGCTTGCCCGGCGGCGGGGGGCAATGTAACATGGGCAGGTGTCCGGGGATTGGCCCCTCCGGCCCCTGAAACCGATCCATTGACGCAGGGACCGCGCCATGACCCAAGAGCTTTTCAGCCCCGAGACCGGGGCCTTTCCGCTGACCGACCCCACCCATCGCGACTGGCTGCGGCAGGACAGCCTGCGCCAACTGGCGTTTTTCAACGCGGCCAAGCGCGATGCGGGCGGGTTTCATCAACTCGACCTCACCGGCGCGCCCCTGCCCGGCAGCCTGCAGGAACTGCACAGCACCACGCGGCTGATCCATTCCTATGCCCTTGCGCATCTGGCCGGGCTGCCTGGGGCCGAGGCGATGATCGCCCAAGGGATAGAGGGCCTTGCCCGCTATCACC
>CALLZQ010000599.1 GCA_937858255.1 uncultured Tabrizicola sp. | reverse complement strand
TTGCGGTGGGGTATATGGCTGTGCGCGGCACGCTGGGCGGCATCACGCTGAACCAGACCGGGCGCGGGCTTGAGGCGATGCTCTTGCTGATGCTGACATATCTGCTGGTCAGCCTGACCATCTCGGCGGGCATGAACATCTACAACCGTAGCGTCAAGCTGAAGGAGCGCTGAGATGACCACATCAAAGGCTTTCTTCGTCCGCACGGAAATGCTGCCGCAACAGGCGCCGCCCTCGGGGCAGCGGGGGGCGGTGAAATGGGCGCGCGAGAATCTGTTCTCCAGCCCGCTCAACGCTATCCTGACGCTGGCGGGGCTGGTGGCGGTCATCCTTTTGGTGATCAACTTCCTGCCGTGGTTCCTGCATTCGGTATGGAATGCCAATACCTTGGCCGAATGCCGCGAAATCATCACCGCGACTTGGGGTGAGGGGGCAAACGGTGCCTGCTGGGCGGTGATCAAAGAGCGCTGGCCGCAATATCTGTTCGGCTTCTACCCCTCGCATCTGTACTGGCGGCCAGTGCTGGCCTTTGCGCTGATGTTTGTCGCGCTGGCGCCGGTGCTGTTTTCCTCGGTGCCGCGGCAGGTGCTGTGGTTCTCGCTGCTGTATCCGGCGGTGGGCTACTGGCTGCTCTGGGGTGGGTCGATCTGGATCCCGGTGGTGGCGGTGGCCGGCTTTGTCGTCGGCTATCTGGCGGCGACGCTGATCCAGCCGCTTGCCGGCGCGATCGCGGCCACCATTGCGGCAGTCGTCCTGCCCGTCCTCTGGTGGGTGCTGTTTGCCGGCGATGCGGCTGACAAGCTGCAATCCATCCTGCCTTTGGCGCTGGAATCGGTGCGCAGCCGTGAATTCGGCGGTTTTGTCCTCGCCTTTACCATCGGCATCACCGGTATCGTATTCTCTTTGCCGCTGGGCATCATGCTGGCGCTGGGTCGTCAGTCGGACATGTTCATCGTCAACAAGCTGTCGGTCGGGTTCATCGAGTTCATCCGCGGCGTGCCGCTGATCACCCTCTTGTTCACGGCCTCGCTCTTGCTGAACTACTTCCTGCCGCCGAGGACCGATTTCGACATCATCCTGCGGGTCATCATCATGGTGACGCTGTTCGCCGCCGCCTATATCGCCGAGGTCATCCGCGGCGGTCTGGC
>CALLZQ010000598.1 GCA_937858255.1 uncultured Tabrizicola sp. | reverse complement strand
CGGGTTTGCCGGGCGGATCCTGCCGCCGCTGGGCCTCGACCCCCGGGTGCCGGCGGTGATTGGCGGGGCCCTCATCGCGGCGCGGGCTGCCGCAGCGGCGGCCCTGCCCGGCTAGCTGCCCAACCGGATCACCGCGTCGAGCAGGGCGCTGCGGGTTTCTGCCCAAACCTGCGGCAGCACATTCGCCGCGGCGGAGGCATCTTCGGTTTGATCGGTTTTGACCCCGGCCTCGATCCGCGACAGATGATGGCGCAGGCGCATCGCGCCAAAGGTTGCGCAACCGCCCGCCAGTTGATGCGCGATCCGCCCCATCTCGGGGTCGGGCGGGCCATATCCGTGCAGTTCGGCGACTTTGGCATCGGCCTCGTCCAGCAGTCTGCCCACCAGACGTTGCAGCATCTCGGCGCCCAGTTCGTCATGCAGATCGCGCAGCGGCGCCGGGTCGAGGGCGGGCATCGCCTCGGGGTCGTCCTTGGCGGGCGGAATCGGGCGACCGGAGTCGGAATTGATATGGGCCATCAGGGTCTCACGGTTCACGGGCTTGGTCAGGCAGGCGTTCATGCCGGCGGCAACGAAATTGTCGATATCGCCAGGCAAGGCATGGGCGGTCAGCGCAATGATACGGCTGGTCGAGGATGGGCCGGAACTGTTGCGAATCTGTTTCGTCGCCTCAACCCCATCCATGCGCGGCATCGAGATATCGGTCAGGATCAGGTCGAAATGACGCGCGCGGGCCTGTGCGACGCCCTCGACCCCATCCACCGCCTCGGTCACGCGATGGCCCTCGGCCTCCAGCATGCGCCGCAACAGAAAGCGGTTGATGTCATTATCCTCGATCACCAGAATCTCTTGCGGTGAGGCTGCGGGTGAAGCGCCGGGTCTGCGACCGCTGTCATGGGCATTTTGCTGCTGCGCCGGCATCCGCTGCCTTGCGCCCGCCCCCAACCCGGCGCGGGGGGCGGCGTCTGCCAGCGGAGGAGCCTCGGGCAGGGGCAGGCGCAGCCAGAACACGCTGCCCTCGCCGGGTTCGCTCTCGACCCCGACCTCTCCCCCCATCGCCCGGGTCAGGCGCCGCACGATGCCCAGACCCAGCCCGGTGCCGCCGCGCCTGCCACCCGCGCCATCGCCGACCATCTCAAAATCCTCGAAAATCCGGCCCTGATCGGCCTCGGCAATGCCGACGCCGGTATCCGTCACCCGGAACTCGACCAGTCCCGGCTGGCCGCGGGCGGTGCGGGCCTCATGGCGTTCGGTTTCCAGCGTGATTTCGCCATCAGAGGTGAATTTTACCGCATTGCCGATGAGGTTGAGCAGGATCTGCCGCAGCCGGGCGGGATCGCCGCAGACCATTCCCAGCGGGCCGGTCAGCGGCACATGGCGCAATTGCGTGCCATTGCGCAGGGCCAGCCCCGCCTGATTGTCGATACATTCCGCAACCAGCCGGTCAAGATCGAACGGGGTCTGGGCAATCTGGATCTCGCCTGCCTCGGCCCGGGCGATGTCCAGTACGGAATTGACGTGACCCAAGAGGACATTGCCCGAGTCCGACAGGATTTCCAGCAACTTGCGTTGATCTTCCCCCAGATCGGTGTCGCGCAGCAATTCGACTGAACCCATCAGCCCGTTCAGCGGCGTCCGCATCTCATGGCTCATCACCGCCAGAAAATCTGCCTTGGCCTTTTCGCCGGAACGTGCCTTGACCAGTGCCTCTTGCAGCGCGGTTTCCGCGGTCTTGCGGGCCGAGATGTCGCGCATGAAGGCCACGATCAGCGCGCCCTGCCGCAGGTCGCGGATCGCGATCGAGACTTCGACCGGAAAGGCGCTGCCATCGGCCCGCCGCGCCTCCAGTTCAAAACGCTGGGGGCCGCGCTCGACCGCCTGGGAAATGGCCTGAGCGATCAGGGCCTGATAGGCGGCCAGCTTGCCTTCGGGGAAGAGGATTGGCAGCGCCTGACGCCCGATGATCTCGGCCCGGGTCAGGCCGAACATCGCCTCGGCGGCGGGGTTGAATTCGACCGTCCAGCCGCCGCGATTTGTCACCACGATGGCATCGGGCGAGGTCGAGATGATGACCTGAAGCCGCGCGCCGGTCTGAAAATTCTCATCCGCCTGATGACGGCTGTGACGATAGAGCCGCAGCAGTGCTGCCGCGAGAAAGGCCAGCAGCAGAAAGGTCGCTGTCGCCGCCATGGCCAGCCGGATCAGGGTCGAGGCGATTTGCACCCGGGTCTCATCCGCGCGCACCGAAATGTCTTTCAGCCCCGCAAGCGCCAGTTCGCGGGCAAAGCCGTGCAGTGCCTCGATCCGGGCGCGGATATCGGGCAGCGCCGCCATCAGCGCAGCATCAGGGCCGTCGATCAGCGGCACCCAATCCTCCAGCGCGCCATGCAATTCGGCCAAGAGCGCCTTGTTATCGGGGTTCTCGGCAAAGCTGCGGTAGAGCGGGCTTTGTTCCAGCAGAGTCAGCCGCGAATAAAGCACATCGAACCACAGCCGGAACTCGGCCAGGGCACGGGCATCGCTTGCCTGCCGCTGCGCCTCGGAAAGGGCAAGCCGCAGCCGCAGCGTCTCGACCTCGATCTGCGACATTACCCAAGGGCCGTTGTCCGAACTTGCCGCCTCAAGATCGTTCAGGCGGTCGCGCACATCGCGGGCCATGGCCCCCATCACCACCAACAGACACAGCACCGCCAGCGACAGCACAAGCAGTCGCGGGGACAGAGTGGCTGGCCGCGTCGCGGTGGAAGGTATCAGGCTGGAATGGGTCATCGACGTTAGGGGATATTGACTGTTTGCAAGCTAAATCACAAACGGATACCGTCAAAGGCCAGTTTGACTGTCAAACGGATAGGTAAGCCGGGCAAGCACCCGGAATATGGGAATTCGCGCGCGTGAAGTTGCTACTGGCAGATGATCATGACCTGGTTCGTGAGGCGATTGCCTCAATGGTCACTTCGGAAGGCGATCTGTCTGTGGTTACGCTGCCCGATCTCGATTCGGTGCTGGAGCGGCTGGGGCAGGAAACCTTCGACCTGGTACTGCTCGATTTCAAGATGCCCGGGATGAACGGGCTGGAGGGGCTGGACCGTGCCCGCGCGCGGGCGCCCCAGACTCCGATTGCGCTGATCACCGGTGTCACACGGCGGTCCCTGGCCGAAGAGGCGTTGGCCCGTGGCGCGGCGGGTTTCGTGCCCAAGACCCTGGGGGTCAAGGCGATGATTGCTGCGGTGCGGGTCATGCTGGCGGGCGAGGGTTTCGCCCCGCTGGCGATGTTGGAAGAAACCCCCTCGCCCGAGGGGGCGCTGGAAGAGCTGACCCGCCGTGAGGTCGAGGTGCTGTCCGGCCTCTGCGAGGGCAAGTCCAACAAGGAAATCGCCCGCGACCTTGAGGTGCAGGAAGTGACGATCAAGCTGCATGTCAAGACGCTCAGCCGCAAGCTGGGCGCCAAGAACCGCACCCATGCCGCGATGATTGCCCGCGATGCCGGGATGGGGCAGAGCGCCGATCAGGTCTGACCGGCGCCCGCCCCGGTCTCAGACCGTGTGCAGATAGAGGTCGTAATCCACCTCGGAAACCGTCCGCATCACCCGCGCATATTCCGCCGCCTTGATCGCGGTAAAGGTGCGGTGCATGTCTTCGCCCAAGGCCTCTTTGAGGAAGGTCGAGGCGCGGGCCGCCTCGATCGCCTGCCGCAAGTCGACCGGGATCGGCGGTGCATCCTCGCCTGCCTCATAGCCATTGCCGGTGGTTTCCGGGCCGGGGTCGATCCGGTGGACCATGCCGTGCCGGATACCGGCCAGCACGGTGGCGGCCACCAGATAGGGATTGGCATCCACCCCTGCCGGGCGATGCTCGATCCTCCGGGCGCGGATGTCGCCGGCCGGAATGCGCAGCGCGACCGAGCGGTTGTTCACACCCCATGTCGGGCTGACCGGCGCATAGCTCTGGCTGGCAAAGCGGCGCCAGGAATTGGCATGGGGGGCAAAGACCAGCATCGACTCGCCCATCGTCGCCCGCAGACCGCCAAGGGCATGCAGGATCGTCGGGTTCCAGCGCCCCTCGGTTTCCTCGACAAAGATATTCTTGCCCGCATCATCCATCATCGAGACGTGGAAATGCATCCCCGAGCCGGCGTAATCCTCATTCGGCTTGGCCATGAAACAGGCGGTCACGCCATGCGCCCGCGCCTGCGCCCGCACGATCCGCTTGAGCCGCATCAGATCATCGGCGGCCTGCATCACATCGGTGCGGTAATGCAGGGTCAGTTCATACTGACCCGGCGCATATTCGCTGATCATGGTTTCTGCCGTGATTCCCGCCAGTTCCGCGCCTTTGTAAATGTCGGAAAACAAGGGCAGCATCCCGTGCAGGTGATCGACGGAATAGACCTCGGTCTTGGATGACTTGCGCCCGTCCAGCACATCGCGGGCAGGCTGAACCTTGCCATTGCCGTCGCGCTCATTGGCCAGCAGGAAGAATTCCAGCTCAAAGGCGCCGGCCGGGTGCAGCCCCTGATCCGCCAGCGCCTGAACCTGCCGCGCCAGCGCATGGCGGGGGTCCGAGGTCATCGGCCGCCCGTCCAGTTCGTACATCGACATGAACACCTCGCCCCGCGGCGGCTGGGTGTTGTGCAACCGCTTGAGCGTGCCGGGAATGGGCCAGGCGCGCAGATCGCCATCGCCCTGATCCCAGATCAGGCCGGTCTCATGCACATCCTCGCCGCAGATATCGAGGCCAAGGATCGAGATCGGCAGATGCCGCCCGCCCTTGTAAAAGGACAAAAGCTCATGCCGGCGGATGATCTTGCCGCGCCCGATGCCGTTGGCGTCGTGCAGCACGATATCAAAGGCCTCGATATCGGGGTTTGCGTTCAGGAAGTCTTCGGCCTCGGCGAGGGTCGAGCCAGAGGGGCTGTCTTGGGTCATGGTGCAATCAATCGAAAAGGGCGGTCAGGATGTCGTCGAACGAGGCGATCAGCCGGTCAATCTGCCGGTTCTTGGTGGCAGGGCTGACCAGCATCATGTTGTGAAACGGCGCGATCAGCGAGCCGCGATTGAGAAGGGCGGTATGCAGCACCGCCTCGACCTGTGGCTGATGGGCGAGGGCGGCCTCGGACCCGTTTTGCAGCGGGCCGGGGGCACAGATGAACTCGACCCGCGCACCAACCCGCACCACATGCCAGGGGGCGCCATGGGCCTTGATGGCGCGGGCCAGACCCGCCGACAGCCGCGCGGCGCCCTTTTCCATGTGGGCATAGGCCTCGGGCGTCATCACCTCAGACAGGGTCGCGGTCAGGCAGGCGAATTGCAGCGGATTGGCAGAAAGCGTGGTGCCCATCCCCGAATGGCCCGAGGGGCGGGCGGCATCATAGGTGTTGAACCGCGCGGCGACCTCTTCGGTCATGCCCCAGACGGCTGTGGGCAGACCGCCCGCCACGCATTTGCCGACCACGAACATGTCGGGCGACAGGGAATGCACACGGGAATAGCCGCCAAGGCCCGAGGAAATCGTATGCGTTTCGTCGATGATCAGCAGCGCGCCATATTTGCGGCTCAGCTGGCGCAGGCCATCATGAAAGCCCGCCTGCGGCAACACCATGCAGGAATTGGTCATCACCGGCTCGGTCAGGATGGCGGCGATTTCACCTGTGGCCAGCAGCGCCTCGACCCCGGCAAGGTCATTGAACTCTGCCACCGTGGCGGCGCGGGTCAGATCCTGCACCTGCCCGATCAGGCCGGGGCGATTGGCGGGCTGGCCATCGACCAATTCCACCATCGTATCGTCCAGCGTGCCGTGATAGCAGCCGTGGAAGACCAAGACCTTGGGTTTACCAGTCACGGCACGCGCCACGCGCAGGGCAAAGCGGTTGGCATCGGTCGCTGTCGTGGCGATCTGCCACTTGAAGGCGCCAAAGCGCTCGGTCAGCAGGGCGCCGGCCCGCAGCGCCGCCTCGGTCGGCAGCATATAGGTCAGGCCGCGCCGCGCCTGCTTGCGGATCGCGCGGGCGACCGGGGCGGGTGAATGGCCGAACATGCTGCCGGTATCGCCAAGGCAGAAATCGTCGATCTCATGGCCATCAATATTTCGCATGCGCGCGCCCTTTGTCCGGGCGACGAGGGCCCGATGTGGTATTCTCCACTCGCT
>CALLZQ010000597.1 GCA_937858255.1 uncultured Tabrizicola sp. | reverse complement strand
CGGTTGTAATAGGTGGTCAGGCCAATCGCCTGCTGCCAGCCGGACGGATCGGCCCGGAACCGCGCCCCGGCCCGGTAAGAAGGCTCTTCCTGCCGCCGCGCCACCAGCGCCTGCTCATACCAACTGCCGATGCTCTCGCGCCCGGTCAGGCGCAGACATTCGCCCGTCATCTTGAACAACCGCTCGGGGTAAGGCGTGCGCAGCCACTGGAATTCGGGCGGCAGGTCGGGGCCGCGGAAATCGCGCCGCACCGGCCCGTCGGGCGCCCGCGCCACCGTCAGGGGCAGATCGACCGGCGCCACCTGCCCGCCCACCCTGAGCCACAGCCAGTCGTCGCGCCATTCCACCTCGGCCAGCCCCGTCTCGCGCCCCGTGGCACAGAAAGGCCGCCCCTCCGGCCCCCGCTGCGGCCGCCCGCACAGAAAACTGTGCCAATGCCGCCCGTCATGCCCCTCGACATATTGGCCATGGCCCATCCGTTGCAGGGGATGCCCCGGCGCCCCCCGCGCGGTGATCACATGCCGCGCCGGATGCGTCTCATAGGGTCCGTCAATCCGCCGCGACCGCGCCATGGTCACCGCATGGTCATAACCCGTCCCGCCCTCGGCCACGGTCAGGTAATACCAGCCCCCCCGCCGAAACAGATGCGGCGCCTCGGTCAGCCCCAGCGGCGTGCCCGGGTAAATGTCATGCCTTGGCCCGAACAGCCCGCGCGCGGGCGACCATTCCTGCAACTCGATCCCGTCAAAGCGGTCATGCGCCGGGTTCACCCCCGTCCCCGGCCCGCGATGGTTCCACCGCATGTTGACGAACCACTTCCGCCCGTCCTCGTCATGAAAAAGACTGGGATCAAAGCCCGAGGCATTCACATACCAGGGGTCCGACCATTCCCCGTCGATCGTCTCGCAGGTCGTGATGTAATTATGCGCATCCTTAAAGGCGCCATCCAGCCGCTTGACATCGGTATAGACCAGCCAGAACCGCCCCTCGGCATGGCTCAGACAGGGCGCCCAGATCCCGCAACTGTCGGGATTTCCCCGCATATCCAACAGCGCCGCCCGGTTCAGCGGCCGGCTCACCAGCCGCCAGTTCACCAGATCGCGGCTGTGATGGATCTGCACCCCCGGATACCATTCAAAGGTCGAGGTGGCGATATAGTAATCCTCGCCCACCCGGCAAAAACTCGGATCGGGATTGAACCCGCGCAGCACCGGATTTTGGGCCATATCGCCTGCCATTTTCTGTCCTCAAATATCCCGCGGGGGGTGGCGGTCCGGGCCAAAGGCCCGGGCCGACAGAGGGGGGCGCGAAGCCCCCCTTCGCCCTCAGATCAACAGCGCCCGCGCCTCATCCGGCCCCAGCGCCGCTGGCCGCGAGCAGGTGGTGGTCAACGTGACGAACTGACCCGTCTCACCCGAGGTCAGGCAGGCCATCATCACATCCACCCCATGCAGCGTCCGCTCGAGTGAGCAGCGCGCATCGCGCCCCCCGATCAGCGCCTGCACCATATCGGCCAGACCCGCGGTGCGGTAATTGGCCAACTCGCGCCCGTTGTGGTTCTGGTTCACCTTGCCAAAGGGATGATCCCAGGGCGCCACCGCCTCCAGCTTGCCATCGCGCTCCGCCACCTCGACCGGCCCGCCAAAGAAATTCGGGTCGGGCACATAGAGCGTCCCCTCGGTGCCATAGAGTTCAAAGTGGTTGCGCTTGTGATGCCAGACATCCCAACTGGTCGAGAGGTTGATCGTCGCCCCCGAATGGAACTCCAACAGCGCGTGGATATTCGTCGGGGTCTTGACCGGCACCGTCTGGCCATTGCGCGGGCCGTTCGAGATGGTCCGCTCGGATTGCGCCGAAGAGGTCAGCGCCCCCACCCGCTTGACCGGCCCCAAAAGGTTGATCAGGTTCGCCACATAATAGGGCCCCAGATCCAGCATCGGCCCCGCCCCGGGAAGGAAGAAGAAATCCGGGGTCGGGTGCCAGTGCTCCATCCCGTGGTTCAGCACCGCCGCACAGCCTGCAGTGATGGTGCCCACCCGGCCCTCATCCAGAAGGGCGCGCGCCTGCTGATGCGCCCCGCCAAGGAAGGTATCGGGCGCACAGCCGACGGCAAGGCCCTTGGCCGCTGCCAGATCGCGCAATGCCTTGCCTTGGTCGAGCGACAGGACCAACGGCTTTTCCGAATAGGCGTGCTTGCCCGCCTCAAGGATTGCCTTGGTCACGGGGAAATGAGCATCGGGAATGGTCAGGTTGATGACCACATCCACATCCTTGTTCGCCAGCAGATCCTCGACCGATTGCGCGCGGACATTGAACTCGGCGGCGCGCGCCTTGGCGGCCTCCATGTTCACATCCGCGACGGCCCGCACCTCCAGCCCCTTGAACAGGGGTGCCAGCCGCAGATAGCTGGTCGAGATATTGCCGCAGCCGATAATGCCAAGGCCCAGCGTCTTGCCGGCCGCCGATGGGGTGCTTGCCATGGCTCAGTATCCTTTCGCAGCCGCGATCGAGCGCGTGGCAAAGCGCGCGTGATCCTTGGGGTTGTCATGTTCCATGATGAAATGCCGTACACCTGCCGCCCGCAGGATTGGCAGGATGCGGCGCCAATCGACGATGCCCTCGCCCACGTCCGACCAGCCGTCCTCATCGGTCTTTTCGCCCTTGGGCGCGATATCCTTGACATGGGCTGCGGTGATGCGGGACTGGTGCCGCGCAATCCACTCCAGCGGGTCGGCGCCGCCACGCACCACCCAGGCCACATCCATCTCCCACTCAAGGCTCGGACCGCCAAGGAAGATCTCTTCCTGCGGCGTTGTCCCGCCCGGCAGGGTGACAAACTCAAAGTCATGATTGTGCCAGCCAAAGCCAAGGCCCGCGGCCCGCACCGGTGCCCCTGCCCGCTCTAGCCGCGCGCCGAATTCCCGCCAGCCGGCGGCATCGGTCGGGCGGTCGTCGGGCATCAGATAGGGGCAGTAAATCCGCTCCATCCCCAGCGAGCGGGCAATCTCCAGCACCTTGTCCGGCTCATTTTCCAGCATGGCAAGGCTGAAATGCCCCGTCGGCATCTTCAGCCCGGTTTCCGCCAGCCCCTCACGGGTCGCGGCAACGGCGGCGTCATCGGCATAGAGGGCGCCATAGCCCTCGACCGCGCCATAGCCGGCAGCGGCGAGCATGCGGAAGGTCTCGGCCATCGGCGGGAAGTTGCGGCTGGAGTAGAGTTGGTATGAGAACATCGGTCAGGTCCTTTCCTTGCCGGTTGGCAGATGCGGCCCATAGGTCGCTGAATAGAGATCGCGGAAGGTAAAGCGCGGCTTTGCCGCCGCGTCGTCAGGGGTAAAGATCACCTGCGCCGGATGGCCGGGGATCAGCGCAAAGGCATTGTCGGAAAACCGCCCCGGCACATCGGCCTCAATGGCGACAAAGGCGGCAAGCGCCTGTGCCGAGAGGGTCAGCGCCACCCGCCCGGGCACCGCGGCCTCAATGGCGACAAAGGCGGCAGGCGCCTGGCCCGGGGGGGCCAGCGCCCCCCGCCCCCCGCCCGCCGCGGCGGCGGTCGTGGTCAGGCTGGGCGGTTGCAAATCATAGGATTTCCAGGGCCGGGGGGCATAAAGGTCGCGGCCCTCCCCCTCTGGTCCCTGCCAGTGCCAGTAGAGCACCTCATCCGGGGCAAGGCGCGTCAGGTCGATGCGCAGCACCTCTGCCGCGGCCTCCAGCCCAACGGTCAGCCGCGCCTCTTCCAGCCGCCGCAGGGTGCCGGCCATATTGACCGCCTCGACCGTCCAATTTGGCCCTCCGCGCCCGCCCCCGACAGATCGTTGGGCGCGGCCCCACCGTTCCCCCCCCGCAGGACCAGGGCCCCGTCTTCTGGCGCGACCATCACCGAAACCGGCGCATAGAACCGCCGCGCCATATGGTGCAACAGCTTCCAGTTGCCGCCGTGATCAAGGCTGGACCACGAACAGACCGGCCAAGTATCGTTGAGCTGCCAATAGAGCGTGCCCATGCAATGCGGCTTGATCCCGCGCCAACTGGTGACCGCCGTCTGGATCGCCATGCCCTGCTGCACCTGACTGAGATAGACGAAATTCGCGAAATCCACCGGAAAGCGGAAATAACGGAACATCGTCTCGGCAATGCGGGCATTGCCGCCGGGGTTCTTCTGATGGCTCTCCATCACCGGGGCGGCGATGTTCCAATCCTCGGGCGCGGCAAAACGGCGGATGGTGGACAGCGAAGGGTAGGACTGAAACCCGAATTCCGAGCAAAAGCGCGGCCGCACCTCGCGGTAATGGTCGAAATCGCGCCCCTCATGCCAGACCGACCAGAAGTGCATATCGCCGGAACTGTCGTCATGCCAGGCATCGCCAAAGGCCATCGGTCCGGGGCTGGGACTGGAGGGCCACCAGTTCGCCCCCGGCAGCACATCCATCAGCGCCGCCTCAATGGTGCGGTTCAGCCGGTCATAGCTGACCAGATAGCGGTCGCGGTCACGCTTGCTGGCCTCAAACCAACCCAGCGCGCCGATCAGTTCATTGTCGCCGCACCACAGCGCAAGGCAGGCATGATGGTTGATCCGCCCCACGGCATCGCGCACCTCGGCATCGACCTCGGCCAGAAAATCGGGGGTCGAGGGGTAGAGGTTGCAGGAAAACATAAAGTCCTGCCAGACCATCAGCCCCAGTTCGTCGCAGAGGTCATAGAACCAGTCCGGTTCATACCGCCCGCCACCCCAGACGCGGATCATGTTCATATGCGCCGCGACCGCCGAGGTCAGCAGACCCCGCACCGCCTCGGGGGTGATGCGGCCATGCAGGGCATCGGCGGGGATCCAGTTGGCGCCCCCGGCCAAGACCGGGCGGGCCTTGACGTGAAAGGGGAAACTGCGCCCCGCCCCATCCGGGGGCCAGACCCGCCGCAAATCGCGCCGGCCGATCTGGCGCTGCGCCGGCGCCCCGCCCGAGGTGACGGTCAGCCGGTGCAGCGCCTGCGCGCCCAACCCGGCGGGCCACCACAGCACCGGATCCGCGATCCGCATGACGATTTCGGCCACTCCATCCCGGACCGGCGCCGTCACCGTCACGCCACATAGCGTGGCCGTCGCATCCTCGCCCGGCGCCTCGACCCGCAGCGACACCTCGGCCAACCCCGGCTCATGCCGCTGGGTGACAAAGATATCACCGATGCGCGGCGCCACCGACTCCAACGCGATCCGGCCCCAGAGGCCGAAACTCGCCAAGGCAATATTCCAGTCCCAGCCGAAATCGCAGGCGGGTTTGCGCAGCATGTTGCCATGGGGCAGCGGGCACATCGCCCCCATCACCGGATGGTCGTGCATCGAGGGCACCGGAAAGGGCAGCGCCGCCGCCCGCGCCGCGCCCTCAACCGTGGGGCTGCGAAAGGTGATCTCGATCCGGTTCTGCCCCTTGCGCAGCATCCCCTCGACCGGCACGCGCCAGCGGCGAAAGGCATTGGCCGCGCGCAAGACGCAATAGCCGTTCAGGCGGATGTCGGCGACGGTATCCAACCCTTCGATCACCAGCTCGGCCGCGCCCCCCTCATGCGTGAAATCGCGCACCGCGCACCAGTCGCGGCCAGAGATCCAGCGCAGATCGCGCTCATTCTGGCCCCAATAGGGGTCGGGAATGGTGCCGGCGCGGGCAAGGGCGCTGACCCCGTCGCCGGGCAGGGCAAAGGGCACATCCCATTCGCCCGCCGAATCCGACAGGCGCCATTCGCCATGCAGATCCATGATGTCAGACCCTTTGTTCCGTCCCCGCGTCAAAGATGCTGGCCTTTGACATATCCACCTTCAGATGCACCTCTTTTCCCCGTGCCAGCCGCCGTTCAACCGGCACCCGGACCGAGACCTGACCGCCCCCTGCGGTGAACCACACAAGGCTGTCGGCGCCCATCGGCTCATCCAGTTCGACGGTCGCGGGGATGGTGTGGCCCTCCTCGGCATGGTCCTGCACGGTCAGATGTTCGGGCCGCAGGCCCAGTACCGCGCGTTCGCGCGTGCCGACCGCCCCGCCCTCATAGCCCGCCAGATCCAGCCGCACTCCGCCCGGCAGGCCAAAGGCCCGCCCGCCATCCAGTGTGGCACCATGCAGGAAGTTCATCGACGGGCTGCCGATGAAACCTGCCACG
>CALLZQ010000596.1 GCA_937858255.1 uncultured Tabrizicola sp. | reverse complement strand
CCTGTCGCGCCTGTCGCGCGCGCTGGATGAGACGCAGGTTGCGGGCTGCGTGACCAACCTCGCCTTTCTGGGCGCGCTGACCCGCCACGCGGGCTTTGCCGCCGGACAGGTCGATACCGGCCTGATCGAGCGCGACTTGGCCCGCCTGACCGCCACGCCCGGGTCCGATGACCTGAATACCGCGATGCTGGCCATGGCCGCGCTGACCGCTGCCGATCTGCCCGAGGGGCCGATGGCGGGCTTTGCCCTCTGGGCGCCGCTGACCCATCTGGTCTTGCTCGACGCGCCGGAGGGTCCGGTTACGGCCCGCATTACCCTGACCGGTCCCGATACCGCCAGTGTCCAGATCGGTGAGGCCACGCTCGCCGCCAGCCGCGCGGCCGGTCAGTGGCAGGTGGACGGGGCGCCGCCAATGGATGTCTCTCGCCAAGGGGGCCTGCATGTCTTTGCCCCCGGGCGCAGCCTCAGCCTGACGCCGCGCGACCCGCTTGCCCGGCAGGCGGCGGCGGGCGCGGGCGCGGGCGTGACGCTGGCCCCCATGCCCGGCCTCGTCAAATCGGTCGAGGTCGCGCCGGGCCAGAGCGTCACCACCGGCACGGCCCTGTGCGTGCTGGAGGCGATGAAGATGGAACACACCCTGCGCGCCGCCCGCGATGGCGTGGTGGCCGAGGTGCTGGTCAGCGCCGGTCAGCAGATTGAGGCCGGCGCCGCCCTGATCCGCTTGGAAGAGGTTGCCGAATGATCCGCCTGCATCACGTTCCCGGCTCGCGCTCATTCCGCCTCATGTGGCTGATGGAGGAACTGGGCCTGAGCTATGAGGTCCGGCATTGGTCGCTGACCGATGGGTCGCTGCGCAGTCCCGAGTTCCGCGCCGTCTCACCCGCAGGCCGGGTTCCGGCGCTGGAAATCGACGGTCAGCGCCTTCTTGAATCCGGCGCCATCGCCCAGTATCTGTGCGAGCGTGCGGGCAGGCTGGCCCCCGCGCCCGGATCGCCGGAACGGGCGGAGTTCCTGTCGTGGATGTCCTTTGCGGAAACGCAGGCCAATATCCTGCAAGAGTTGAACATCCAGCACATCTTTCTGCGCCCGCCCGAGGCCCGCTCGCCGCTGCTGATGGGCTTGCAGACCAAACGGCTGGCGGTGACGATGAAGGCGCTGGAGGCGCATCTGCGGGGCCGGTCCAGCTTGCTGGCGGACTTTTCGGCGGCCGATTGCATGCTGGGCTTTAACCTTGACGCGATGTTCCGCTTTGTCCGGCCCGATGGGTTTGACGCGCTGATCGCCTATCGTGCCGCGATGCAGGCACGCCCCGCCTGGCAGCGGGCGGCGGCGCAGGATGGCGCCGGCTCGATCTATACACGCGATTTCTATGAGCTTCCCGATGGCTGAGCGGGTCGAGATCTATGAGGTGGGGCCGCGCGATGGGCTTCAGAATGAAAAGCGCCCGATCCCGCTGGCCGACAAGCTGCGCCTGATTGCGATGCTGGCCGATTGCGGCTTTGCCCGGATCGAGGCCACCAGTTTCGTCAGCCCGAAATGGGTGCCGCAGATGGCCGATGCCGCCGAGGTGATGGCGGGCGTGCCGCGCCGGGCGGGGCTGCGCTATGCGGTGTTGACGCCGAACCTCAGGGGCTATGAGGCCGCGCTTGCTGCCCGCGCCGATGAGGTGGCGATCTTCGCCGCCGCGACCGAGGGGTTTTCGCGCGCCAATCTGAACGCGAGCGTGGCCGAAAGCCTGGAACGCTTTGCCCCGGTGGCCGAGGCCGCGCGCCGGGATGGCCTGCCTTTGCGCGGCTATGTCTCGGTCGTGACCGATTGCCCCTATGAGGGGCAGGTGGATCCGGGGCAGGTGGCGCGGGTGGCGGCGGCGCTCTTCGCCATGGGGTGCCATGAGATTTCCTTGGGCGAGACGCTGGGCCGGGGCCGGCCCGAGCA
The DNA here is from genome assembly GCA_937858255.1 of uncultured Tabrizicola sp. Lineage (GTDB taxonomy): Bacteria > Pseudomonadota > Alphaproteobacteria > Rhodobacterales > Rhodobacteraceae > Pseudotabrizicola. Next base: position 889 of record CALLZQ010000596.1, on the reverse strand, counting down.
GGTGGCCGCCATGCTGCGCGCGGTGCTGGACGCGGTGCCGGCGGATCGTTTGGCCGGGCATTTCCATGATACCGGCGGTCTGGCGCTGGCAAATATCGACGTGGCGCTGGGGGCGGGCTTGCGGGTCTTTGACGCCGCTGCGGGGGGGCTGGGGGGCTGCCCCTATGCGCCGGGCGCGGCGGGCAATGTCGCGGCCGGAGCGGGGGGCGCGCATCTGGCGCGGGGGGGTTATGACACGGGGCTGGATGCTGCGCGACTGGCGGCGGCGGCGGCATTCGCGCGGGCCTTGCGCGCGGGCGGGGGTAAGGATGAAGAGTGAAATCGCGGTAGAGGTCGATGCCCATGGCATCGTCCAGTTGCGTCTGAACCGGGCGGAAAAGCGCAACGCGCTTTCGGCGCGGATGATTGCCGAGCTGACCGATTTCGCCGCCGAGGCTGAGGCGCGGCGCGACTGGCGGGCGGTGATCCTGTCCGGGGCGGGCGATGTGTTCTGCGCGGGTGGCGATCTGGGGTGGATGCAGGCGCAGATGGCCGCAGACCGAGCGACCCGGATGGCCGAGGCGCGCAAGCTGGCGGCGATGCTCGGCGCGCTGAATGCGCTGCCGCAGCCCCTGATCGGCGCGGTGCAGGGTGGGGCCTATGGCGGCGGCGTCGGTCTTTGCGCGATCTGCGATTGCGTGGTGGCGGCCGAGAATGCCCGCTTTGGCTTGACCGAGACCCGGCTGGGGCTGATCCCGGCCACCATCGGCCCCTATGTGCTGGCCCGTCTGGGCGAGGGGATGGCGCGGCGGGGCTTCCTGTCGGGCCGGCTGTTTGGGGGTGGTGGGGGGCGCGGGCTGGGGCCTGTGGGGCGGGGGGGGGGGCCGGGCGCGCCGCGCGGGGGCCGCCC
>CALLZQ010000595.1 GCA_937858255.1 uncultured Tabrizicola sp. | reverse complement strand
CAACATGAACTGGCTGACCGGTTATGACGGCTGGTCGTTCTACGTTCATCAATGCTTGGTCCTGCCGCTGGAGGGCGCGCCCTTTTGGTACGGGCGAGGCATGGACAGCGAGGGGGCGCGGCGCACCGCCTTTCTGCCCGAGTCGGACCTTGTGTCCTACCCGGACCACTATGTGCAATCGACCGAGCGGCACCCGATGGATTACCTTGCCGCCAAGCTGGCCGAGCGGGGCCTAGCGCGGGGCCGGATCGGCGTCGAGATGGACAATTACTGGTATACGGCCGCCGCCCATGCCAGCCTGCAACGGCATCTGCCCGGGGTGGAACTGCTGGACGCAACCGCGCTGGTCAACTGGCAACGCGCGGTAAAATCACCACGTGAAATCAGCTATATGCGGGCAGCAGCTCAACTGGTTTCTCAAATGCATCGCCGCATTCTGGAGGTGGCCGAGCCGGGCCTGCGCAAATGCGATCTGGTGGCCGAGATCTATGACGCCTCGCTGCGCGGGGTGCCGGGGATTGGCGGCGATTATCCGGCCATCGTGCCGATGCTGCCCTCGGGCGCCGATGCCGCCGCACCGCATCTGACATGGGACGATCAGCCCTTGCAGGCGGGTCAGGGCACGTTCTTTGAGATCGCGGGATGCTATAACCGCTATCACTGCCCGCTGTCGCGCACGCTGTTTCTGGGCAAGCCGACCGAGGCCTTTCGGCGGGCCGAGGCGGCGGTGCTGGAGGGGATGGCGGCGGGACTGGAGCAGGCCCGCCCCGGCCAGACCTGCGAGGATATCGCGATTGCCTTTTTCGATGTGCTGGCGCGCCACGGCTTTCACAAGGACAGCCGCACCGGCTATGGCATCGGCGTCAGCTATCCGCCCGACTGGGGTGAGCGCACCATGAGCCTGCGGCGCGGCGACCGGACCGAGTTGCGCCCCGGCATGACCTTTCACTTCATGACCGGGCTGTGGCTGGCCGACATGGGCCTTGAGATCACCGAGTCGATCCTGATCACCGAGGGCGCGGCGGAATGCCTTGCCGATGTGCCGCGGCAACTTTTCGTAAAGGACTGACAATGAAGCCCTCTCCGATCACGGCCAGCGTCGATTATGAGACGGATGGCGTTCAGCATGGGTTCCTGCGCCTGCCCTATAGCCGCGACGATGCGGCCTGGGGGTCGGTCATGCTGCCGATTACGGTGATCCGCAACGGGCCGGGGCCGACGGCGCTGTTCACCGGCGCCAATCATGGCGATGAATATGAGGGGCCGATTGCCCTCTTTGACCTTGCCCGCAGTTTGCGGGCGGAACAGGTCCGGGGCCGGGTCATTCTGGTGCCGGCGATGAACCAGCCGGCCTTTGCCGCCGGCACGCGCACCTCTCCCATCGACAGGGGCAATCTGAACCGCAGCTTTCCGGGTCGCCCCGACGGGACCGTCACCGAAAAGATCGCCGACTATTTTCAGCGGGTGCTGCTGCCGATGGCCGATCTGGTGCTGGACTTCCACTCGGGCGGCAAGACGCTGGATTTCCTGCCGTTTTGCGCGGCTCATGCGCTGGAGGATGCCGAGGCCGAGGCGCGGGCCTTTCGCTATGTGCGGGCCTTTGGCGCGCCTTATGCGATGCGGATGCGCGAGATTGATGCGGTCGGCATGTATGACACGGCGGCCGAAGAGATGGGCAAGGTGATGATCACGACCGAGTTGGGCGGAGGCGGCACGGCCAGTGCCCGCACGGTTGAGATCGCGCGGCGCGGGGCGCGCAACCTGTTGATCGCGGCGGGAATTCTGGATGAGGCGCCGGATGTGCGGCCTAGTCAGTGGCTGGATATGCCCGACGGTGACTGCTTTACCTTTGCCGAGGAGGGCGGGCTGATCCGCTTTTGCGCCGATCTGGGAGACAGGGTTCAGGCGGGGCAGTTGATTGCGATGATCTATCCGACACACCGCACCGGGCTGGCGCCGGTTGAACTGCGCTTGCGCCGGGGCGGGATCTTTACCGCGCGGCATTTCCCGGGGCTGGTCAAGCCGGGCGATTGCGTGGCTGTGGTGGCCGAAGAGGTGGCGCCGCTGGGCGATTAGGGCGCGGATTCGGCATCAGGCAGGGTCCATCCGGCCAGCCGCGCCATCTCGCGCGCGATGGGGCGGACATGGGGGGGCTGGAGCATCGACAGATGCCCGCCGGGATTGTCGATCACGGTAAAGCCCGCCGCCGCCACCGGCCCCCAGCCAAGGCCATCTTCGGCGGCCTCGGGGCTGTCAAAGCGGTTTTCCTCGGCGCGGAAGATGGTCAGCGGCACGTCTAACGGCTGGGCGTCATAGGCCTCGACAGCCTGCACATTGGCCTTGATAAAGGCGCCGATCATATCGCCGCTGGATTCCTCTCCCTCGGCCCGGGGGCGACGTCCCGGCAGGGCGGCAGGCCGCGCCTTGGTCAGTTCAAGCCGGTTCCGCCAAGCGGTCAGCCGGTTGGCGGCCACCTGCAACAGATAGAGCATGCCGCGACGGCGGAATTGCGCGACATGCATCGACAGCCGCGCCCGGCCGCGCAAACGCGAGCGGCCCCCCGGTCCCTCGGCATCAAACAGGGTCAGCATGGTGACCTCTCGCCCGGCGGCAACCAGCAACTGTGCCAGTTCAAAGGCGAAATAGCTGGCCAGCGAAATCGCGGCGAGGCTGATCGGCCCCTGCGGGTGATACCGCTGAATATCCTCGAAATAACAGCGCGCGGTGGCTTCGACGCCGACGGGCGTATCCTGCGTGGGCGGGCCGACGGTCAGGCCGAACAGCGGTTGATCGGGGCCGAGTTCGGCGGCGAGGGGACGGAAAT
>CALLZQ010000594.1 GCA_937858255.1 uncultured Tabrizicola sp. | reverse complement strand
AAATGGTTGAAGATATAGAGGGAGCGATGCCCCGGATCCTCGACCAGACAGGGCCCCACATCATCGCTGCCCAGCAGGGTTTTCAGCCCCGGCGCCGCGTCAATCTCGGCCTGCCGCATTTCCGTCCAGCGGCTGACCGGGATGACGAAATCATCCGAAAACCCGCGCAGATAGGGCGAGGTCGGATCAAGATTGCGATGGCGGAAACAGCCAAAGGCCTTGTGGTCCAGCATATGCTTTTTCACGCCATGGAAATGGTAGATCATCGCCATGCCGCCCCAGCAGACGCCAAAGGTCGATTGGACATGGCTTTGCGTCCATTCCATCACCCGGCGCAACTCATCCCAATAGGTCACTTCCTCAAACGGCAGATGCTCAATCGGGGCGCCGGTGATGATCAGGCCATCGAACTTTTCACCCGTCTCCTCAATCTCGGCAAAGGGGCGGTAAAAGGTCTCCATATGCTCGGCGGCAGTGTTGCGGGTCTGATGCTCGCTCATGCGGATCAGTTGCAGGTCGATCTGAAGGGGCGTCGCGCCGATCAACCGGGCAAACTGGTTTTCCGTCTGAATCTTCTTGGGCATCAGGTTCAGCAGGCCGATGCGCAGCGGGCGGATATCCTGCCGCGCCGCCCGCTCGGGCGACATCACCATCACGCCCTCGTCACGCAGGACGTTGAAGGCGGGCAGGGACTCGGGCAAGGTAATCGGCATGGGCAGTTCATTTCCTGTCTGAAGGATAGGGGCATTTAAGCGCATGTGCCGGTTACGGCAAGGCGGAACGGCTATTCAGGGCGGGGGCATTCGATGCAAGGGCGGTGCGGCGTGATCCTGGGATTGTTGGCAGTGATGGGTTGCGGGGCGGCGCAGGCCCAGAGCATCCCCTTTGACGATCCGATGGAAATGCAGCGCTGCATCTGGCGTTGTCTGCATGAATATGGCCCGGCGGACCGGCCTGAATATAACGCCTGTGTGCTGGAACGCTGTGATGATGCGCCGCCAGAGCAGGGCTGGTCGGTGGCGCCCACGGCGGATGGGCAGGGTTGGGCTGCGGGGGCGGCTGACCTGAACATGGGCACGCAGCTTTGGGCGATCTGCGGGCAGAATGGCGGGCCGCGTTATCTTGCGCTGTCCGGCACCGAAGGGCCGGATGCCGAGCTGGTGTTGCAGATCGACCGGACCGCCCGCTTTTCCCTGACGTTTCGTGAACAGCAGGGCGTCTATTACGCGGCTTTGCCTGCACCCTATGCGCCGCTTCAGGCGATGGCGCGCGGGGCGCAGGTTCAGCTTTTCAATGCCGCAGGGACGGCGCTATTTGCGGCCGCCCTGAATGGGGCCTCAGCGGCATTGGCGCGGGCCTGTCCTTAATCGGCCTTGCGGTCAATCGCGCGGGCGATCAGGGCGTTGAAATCTTCGGGCCGTCGCACCTCGGCCACCTCTTCGGCCGTGATGGTCACGCCCTGCCGTGCCATGGCCGCATATCGCGGCTGGCGATGCGCCAAGGCGCGGGCATAGGTCCAGCGGACAAAATGGTTCGGGTCGCAGGTTTCCTCGGTTTTTCCGAATGTTGCGCGGTATTCCTCCCAGGCCGCATGAAGAAAGGCGGGCTGGTAATACATCGGCTTTGGCGCCTTGTCGAAGCGGCGGACCAGTTCGCTCGTATGCGCCTCGGACCCCTTGATCCAGACCATCAGAAGGGTCTGGGACAGTTGCGCCATCACCTCATCCTGTGGGTCGTCCGGTTCCACCACCTCGCAGATTGAGCCGGATGTGTCGCAGATGAAATTCGCATAGCCATAGATCGCCTCGGCCCGGGCCATGAAATGCGCGGTGTCCAGCATCGCCGCGATCTCGGCCTTGCGGTGCTGATCCTGCCGCAGCATGTATTCGGCAAAGGGCAGGCCGCCCAGATCGGGATTGCCCGGCTTGCCCAGATAGGTGGACAGGGGCGCCAGATTGTCAAAGGTGATGTTCGAGGCGATGTAGACGCTGTCCGACATCAACAATTCACGCAAGAGCGGCACTTTCATCGCCTCGCGCTTGAAATTGTCGGCAATGAATTCGCCCATGTAGCGGGTGCCGATGCGATAATCGACCGAGTAATGGAACCAGCCGCCCTGATCGCCGGCCGTGTCGCGCAGCATATTGGCCAGATAGGTCTTGCCCAGACCCGACATGCCGAACAACAGCACCCGCTTGCGCGGTGCCGCCAGATAGTCTGCCCCGCTGGAATAGATCATTGCCGGCCCTCTGCACGCTGCCCTGGGCGCTGTGTTATCGCCGCCGCCGCGTCGCTTCAATGCAAAAACCCCGCCCTGAGGGCGGGGTTTTCAGGAACCGGTGTCTGGCCCGGATCAGAAACGATAACCGACGGTCACGCCAAAGCCCAGGGCCTTGCTGCCCTTGAAGCGGGTGCCGCTGCCATCGACCGCATCGCCCAGTTTCACATATTCCAGACCGGCGGTGATCTTCATGTTGTCCTGGGTATAGCTGCCGCCGATCCCGATCGAGCGGTTGCCATCGGTGGGCGAAAGCCGCGACGAGACGCCGCCCTTGGCATCTTCATAACCGACCCGCGCAAAGACCGAGAAATTCTCGTTCAGGCGGCGGCCAACGCCAAGTTGATAGCTGATGACGTTGTTCTTGAAGTCGGTGATGTTCGAGCCGCCGGTCAGCGTGGCATAGCCGCGCGGTTTGACCTGCCAGACCGACCATTCCGAATAGCGGATGGCACCGAACAGCAGCGTGTCCTTGGCGATCCCCGACTGGAAGTCGAGGGTCAGCGACTTCGGCATCTCGATATTAGTGGTCGAGGGAGCAAAGGCCGCAGCAAGACCGGCGTTGAAGGCGGTAAAGGCCATCGCCTCGGTGGTCTTGAACTCATGCGTATAGCCGGATTCGTAGGTCAGGCCGACGCGCAGGGCGATTTCCGGCTTTTCATAGGCCGCGCCGACGATGAAGGCGAGCGCCGAGTCGCCCGCTGCCTTGGCGGTATAGTTGAGGCTGCCGGCAGGGGCGCCCGAGGCGATGGCGGCGGCGGTGGCATTGCCGGCCAGACCGGCCTGTGCCAGACCGCCCCGGATCAGCGCATCGGGGGTGGCGATATTGGCGGGCGGGGGCGCACCCC
>CALLZQ010000593.1 GCA_937858255.1 uncultured Tabrizicola sp. | reverse complement strand
ATCGCGCGCAGCGAAAGAAAGACCAGCCATGCCCCGGCCGCAATCGCAATCACACGGCCCAGCACGACCCAGCCGCCCCCGGCCCGTCCCCGCAGCAAGGGGCGCAGCACCAGCCAGACGATCCAGCCCACCACGGCGGCAAAGCTCGCCAGCACGATCACCGGCAGCACCTTGAGCATCAGGGTCGAGCCGATGCCGCCATCGAATTGCAGCCAAAGCGCATTCAGCACGCCGATCTGCTCCTGATCGGGGCCGCGCATTTCATAGACCAGCTTGAAGATCACCGAGGCGCCGACAAAGGAAATCGCCATCGGCATGAAGATCAGCGACTTGGCGATGGCTCCCCAGCGAATGCGGTCAGTCAGTTGCGCGACCAGCAGGCCGATGGCGGTCGAGGCCGCGGGCACCACGATCAGCCAGAGCATATTGTTGCTCATGGCTTCCCAGAATTTTGCCTCGCTTGCCATCTGGCGATAGTTGTCAAAGCCCACCCATTTGTACTCGAACTGCCCCCCGGCACCCGGAATGGCCACGCGCTCGGTCAAGGACAGGCGCAGCGTCTCGACCACCGGATAGGCGAGATAAAGGCCGAGGGCGATCAGCGCCGGGGCCAGAAACAGCCACGGGCGCACCATATTGGCCCGGCTGATATTTCGGCCCGCATCATTCTTGCGCGGCGGGAAGATCACCTTGTCGAGGACAAGATTGGAAAAATAGAAATACGCAATACAGCCGCCCACGCCGAGAATGATCGTGATCAGGCCCTGAAGTGCGGGACTCATGGCTTCTCCCCCTCCTGGAAGCAGATTGTCCGGCAGGACCCTCGCCCGCAATCGGGGGGCGTCAGGTCCAGGGTCTCGGGCAGGTCGGCTTGCGGCCCGCTCCCGAGCAGGACCGGGGCGCCACCGCAATGTGCGGCGCCCCGGAAAGTTCGCAAATTACTTCAGCGCATCCCACGAGGCCTGGATGCCGTCGGCAACTTCCTGGGCCGACTTGCCGCCGGCATAGTCAACCATGCCGGTCCAGAACGAGCCTGCGCCCACACCGCCCGGCATCAGATCCGAGCCGTCAAAGCGGAAGGTGGTCGCGTTCAAGAGGATGTCGTTCATCTTGCGCAGGGTCGGATCCGAGAACAGCTCGGTGTTCACGCCCTTCATCGGGGTCAGGAAGCCTTTCTGGGCCATCCAGACTTCATGCGCCACCGGGGTTTCCAGCCATTTGATGAAGGCATTGGCCGCGTCCGAAGGCTTGGTGATGAAGGCCAGCGTACCGGCGCCCAGAACCGGGGTGCCGAGATCCTTCTCGGCATAGGCCGGGAAGTAGAAGAAGTCGGCGTCCTGCCCCACCACGGTCCCTTCGGGGAAGAAGGCCGGGATGAACGAGGCCTGACGGTGCATGTAGCACTGGGGCGGCGAGGCAAAGAGGCCCTTGGGGCTGTCGCGGAAGTCGGTGGTGGCCACAGCAGCGGCACCGCCGGCAACGTTCTTGTCGTTGCGGGCAAAGGCGCCGAATTCCTCGATCGCGGCCACAACCTTGGGATCGTTGAACTTCAGATCGTTCTTGACCCAGGCGTCATAATCCTCGGGCGAGTTGGTGCGCAGCATCATGTCCTCGACCCAGTCGGTCGCCGGCCAGCCGGTCGCACCGCCCGAACCCAGCCCG
>CALLZQ010000592.1 GCA_937858255.1 uncultured Tabrizicola sp. | reverse complement strand
TGCGACATGGGGCATGGATTGGGCGCAGTGGCTGGGTGCATTCGCGCCCGGCGTGGGGGTCGTGCCGCGTGGGCCAGTCTATTCCCTCTATGCCCTTGCGGTGGAAGAGGCGGTGCATGGCGCGGGTGTGCTGATGGGGCATGGTGCGCTGGTCGCCGGCCATCTGGCGGCGGGGCGGCTGGTTGCGCCCTTTGCCGGGCGGCTGGCGCTGGACCGGGGCCTTTATCTGTGGTCGGCGCGGCCCCTGACGGCTGGCAGCGCGGCGGCGCGGGTGGCCGGCTGGCTTCAGTCAAAGGCGGCGTGAAGCGCGATTTCGACCATTTCGGAAAAGCTGCGCTCGCGGTCTTCGGCGGGCAGGGCCTCACCCGTCAGGATATGGTCCGAGACGGTCAGGACCGCGAGGGCGCGGCGCTGATAGCGGGCGGCGACGGTATATAGCTCGGCCGTCTCCATCTCGATCGCCAGACAACCGTGGCGCTGCAACTGCTGCGACAGGTCCTCGCGCTCATCATAAAACGTGTCCGAGGTCAGGATGCCGCCGACATGCGCCTTGCCGTTCGAGGCGGCAAAGGCCTTGGCTAGCAGGATGAAATCGGCGACGGGGGCAAAATTCACCTCGCGGAACAGGGTGGAAGAGGGGCCGGAGATGGTGCTGGCCGCCTGCGCCAGAACGATGTCGCGCACCGCCACATCCTCTTGCAGCGCCCCGCAAGAGCCGATGCGGATCAGGACCTGCGCGTCATAGTCGCGGATCAGTTCATTGGCATAGATCGACATCGAGGGCTGACCCATGCCCGAGCCGTGAAAGGTGACGCGATGCCCCCGCCATGTGCCGGTATAGGCCAGCATCCCGCGGGTCTCGCTGACCATTTCGGCGCCGTCGAGGAACTTTTCCGCCGCCCAGCGGGCGCGGTAGGGATCGCCCGGCATCAGCACGGTTTCGGCAATCTGCCCGGGCTTTGCGCCGATATGAAAGGTCATCTGAATCCCCCCTGGTGTTCTTTTGGCAAGCCGCAGCCCGCCCGCCGCGCGTTTCTGGCGGCGCGACCAGTCTTGCGGCCATCGGTCGCAATCATCAAGGGGGTATGCGCAGCGCCGGTCGGTCAGGCGGCCTGCCAATGCGCCTCAAAGCTCTCGCGGTTGGGGCAGAATTCGGCGTCGCGGGGATTGGCGAGCGTACCCTTGGCCAAGAGCAGGGCACAGGCGGCGCGATCCTGACAGGCGGCGCAGCTTTCGACCAGATCGAGCCATTCGCCATGGTCGCGCTTGACCTCGCCCTCGGTCAGCCCAAAGATCCGGGCCATGGCCAGCAACCGCTCGGGCGTGTCGGCGGGCATGTGCAGGAAATGCAGCACCTGCGCGCGTGACATGCCCAGATCGGCCAGATCACGGTCAGACAGGGCCTCGACGGCCTTTTCCTCACGCCGGCGGTGGATCAGAGCCCGAATTGCCTGCAACATCGCAGCCTCCGTTTTCCCAAAGCTGGGAAAAGACTGCGCCTCTGCGGGCGGCTGCGCCTTGATCTGGCGCAAGCCTGCCCGCATTCGGCCCTGTTTACTCGGCGGCGACCTGCGGGCGGTCAACCAGCGTCACGATATCCATCATGATCCGGTTCAGTTCAAAGTCTTTGGGGGTGTAGACGGCGGCAACCCCCATGGCGCGCAATTGTGTGGCGTCCTCTTCGGGGATGATCCCGCCGACGACCACCGGAATATGCGACAGGCCCGCCGCATGCATCCGCTGCATGGTTTCCTCGATCAGCGGGATGTGGCTGCCCGAGAGGATCGACAGGCCGACGACATGGGCCTCTTGTTCCTCGGCGGCGGCAACGATTTCCTCGGGCGTCAGGCGGATGCCTTCGTAATGGATGTCCATGCCGCAATCGCGGGCGCGGGCGGCGATCTGCTCGGCGCCGTTGGAATGGCCATCAAGGCCCGGCTTGCCGACGAGGAACTTGAGTTGCCGGCCCAGCTTGGCCGAGACCATGGCCACGGCATCACGGATCGGCTCCAGCCCCTCGGTCCGGTTCGAGGGGTTGCGCGAGACGCCGGTGGGGGCGCGATATTCGCCAAAGGCGCTGCGGATGACGGCAGCCCATTCGCCGGTGGTGGCGCCGGCGCGGGCGCAGGCGATGGATGCCGGCATGACGTTTTCACCCGAGGCGCAGGCGGCAGCGAGCTGGTCGAGCGCGGCCTTGACGGCGGCGCCATCGCGGGCCGCACGCCATGCGGTCAGGCGGGCAATTTGGTCGGCCTCGGCCGCCGGGTCGCAGGTCATGATCGCGCCATCGCCGGTGGTCAGGGGCGAGGGTTCGGTGGTGGTAAAGCGGTTGACGCCGACCACGGTGGTTTCCTTGGTCTCGATCCGGTTCAGACGCTCGGAGTTCGCCTCGACCAGCCGGTTTTTCATGTATTCGATGGCGGCCACGGCACCGCCCATCGAATCGATGGTGGCCAGTTCCTCACGCGCGCCTTGCTTCAGCGCCTCAACCTTGCGGTCAATTGCGGGGTTGCCGTCAAAGAGATCGTCATATTCCAGCAGGTCGGTTTCATAGGCGAGGATCTGTTGCATCCGCAGCGACCACTGCTGATCCCAGGGGCGGGGCAGACCCAGCGCCTCATTCCATGCCGGCAGTTGTACGGCGCGCGCGCGCGCGTTCTTCGACAGCGTGACGGCCAGCATCTCGATCAGGATGCGATAGACGTTGTTTTCGGGCTGCTGCTCGGTCAGGCCAAGGGAGTTGACCTGCACAC
>CALLZQ010000591.1 GCA_937858255.1 uncultured Tabrizicola sp. | reverse complement strand
CACCAGGGTCTGCCCCACCCGGCCCGTGGCCCCGGTGATGACCACACCCGGCACGTCCGCTGCCTGCACTTGCCCGCTCATGTCTTCCCCCGCCGCTGCGACCCCGATCTAATGCCTGCATGTAACGCCTGCGCGCGCGATTAAAAAGCCCGCCGTTGCGGGGGCGCGGAAAAGCGATTATCTGAACGCGATGGCAAACAAACGCTTCTCTTCGGGCAATGGCCCTTCGCAGCGCCAGCTTCGCGTTGGCGAACTGATCCGGCGCACCCTCTCGGATGTGCTGAACCGGGCCGAGATTCACGACCCTGACCTGAACCGCATGTCGATCACCGTGGGCGAGGTTTCCTGCTCACCCGACCTTAAGGTGGCAACGGTCTATGTGATGCCCCTGATGGGCTCGGTGCCGGTCGAGGCGGCAATCGAGGCGCTGGCCCGCAACAAGGCCGAATTGCGCCATCGCGTCGCGGCCGAGCTGACGCTGAAATACGCGCCTGACCTCCGCTTTCGCCCGGACGAGACCTTTGACCGGCTGGATGAGACGCGGCGGCTGTTCGCGGACCCCAAGGTGCGGCAGGATCTGTCCACGTCCGAGGGCGATGAGGACGGGGACGACTGAGATGTGGCGCCCCGTGTTTCTCTGCGCGCTCCTGCTGCCCCAGCTGGCGCTGTCGGGGGTTTGTCAGGATACCGAATTCGAGGGCGTCCCGATCACCTATTGCGAGGTCTCGGCAGAAGAGGATCTTCGCCTGTTCCATTCCGGCCCCGAGGGCACGCTGGGCAGTTTTGCCGCGGTGAACCGGATGCTGGGGGCAGAGGGCAGTCAGTTGGGCTTTGCCATGAATGCGGGCATGTATCACCCTGACCGCGCCCCTGTCGGCCTGTTCATCGACGCAGGGCGCCAGCAATCGGCGCTGGTGACGCGCGAGGGGCCGGGGAATTTCGGCCTGCTGCCAAATGGCGTGTTCTGCATCGGCGCGAAATTTTCGGTGATCGAAAGCCGTGCCTTTGCCCGAACCCCGCCCGATTGCCGCTATGCGACCCAATCGGGGCCGATGCTGGTGATCGGCGGGGCGCTGCATCCGCGTCTGACCCCCGACAGCGACAGCAGCTATATCCGCAACGGTGTGGGTGTCTCGGCGGATGGCAAGCGTGCCATCTTTGCGATTTCAGGGGCGCGGGTGAACTTTCACCGCTTTGCCCGGTTCTTCCGCGACGCGATGGGGCTGCCCGATGCGCTCTATTTCGACGGCAAGATCTCGCGCCTCTATGCGCCGGAACTCGGGCGCGACGATCTGGGCTTTGCCATGGGACCGATGGTCGGAACCGTGGTGCCCCAAGGAAAAGACTGATGGCAAAAACCAAGAGGGGCCGGCCCGGGCAGGGCGGGGGGATCGTGGCCAAGCCGGCGGGAATCGGCTCGACCCAGATTGTCGGCAAGGTCCGCTGGGCCTTTCAGGCACAAAAGGCCGGGCACGCGGGCACGCTGGACCCCGATGCGACGGGTGTGCTGGCCGTGGCCCTGGGAGAGGCGACAAAAACGGTCCCCTATGTGACCGACAGCCTGAAATGCTATCGGTTCCGCGTGACCTTTGGCGCGGCGACGACAACCGATGATGCCTCGGGAGAGGTGATCGAGCGCGCGGTCGAGCGGCCCGACGATGCCGCCATTGCCTTGGCGCTGCGGGCGTTTCGCGGCCAGATCGAACAGGTGCCGCCGCAGGTGTCCGCCGTCAAGGTCGAGGGTGAGCGGGCCTATGATCTGGCGCGCGAGGGGGTCGAGATGGATCTGGCGCCCCGTCCGCTCTGGGTTGAGCGGCTGGAGGTGCTGGGCCGGCCCGACGCCGATCATCTGGATCTGGAAATGGTCTGCGGCAAGGGCGGCTATGTGCGCGCCATCGCCCGCGATCTGGGCCGGGCCTTGGGACGTCTGGGCCATGTGGCATGGCTGCGCCGGGAATGGACCGGCCCTTTTGAGGCCGAAGCCGCTGTCAGCCTGGATGAGATCGAGGCGCTGGCCCGCAGTGAGGCAATCGACCGCTTGCTGCATCCGCTGGAACTGGGCTTGTGCGATCTGCCGCAGGTCATGGCCACCGCCGAAGGGGCTGCCCGCCTGCGCAACGGCAATCCCGGCATGGTCATCGCCTCGGGTCTTGACTGGGGTAGCGAAGCCTGGGCCAGTTGGCAGGGCAAGGCCGTGGCGGTTGGCCGCTATCAGGCGGGCGAGCTGCATCCAACCCGGGTTTTCAACCTGTGAGCCGGGTTCTGGCCAGAGAACCTGAAAGCAAAGCCGTCTTGGGGGGCATCGAGCCCCCACGCGACGGCGTTGCCACGGCGGCCGAACCACTGACGTCCTTTGACGCTGACCGATGATCCACCGGCAGCACCAGACAGAGAACGAATGGTCTGAGGCGATCTATTCTGATTGCGGGCACTACCGCTATGCCCTGACGCGGGTCTGGCAAAGGGGCGGAAAGCGCCTGCTCTATGTGCTGCTGAACCCCTCGACAGCGACCGAGAGCGAGAATGATCCGACCATCGCAAGGTGCCAAAGGCGCGCGGTTGCTTTGGGCTATGGCGCCTTTCGCGTGGTGAATCTGTTTGCCTTGCGGGCCACGGATCCGGCTGATCTGCGGCGTGCTGGCTCACCAGTCGGCCCGGATAATGACGCCATCCTGTCACAGAGCGTTCGGGAATGGCGCCCCGACAGGGTGCTGTGCGGCTGGGGATTTCATGGCCGCTGGCGCGAGCGCAGCACGACCGTCCAACGCCTGTTGCGCGATCACGGCGCCGAACTCTGGCACCTCGGCACAACCGCCGCCGGAGAGCCGCGCCACCCGCTCTACATAGGTTATGCGGTGCAACCGCAATGCTGGACCCCGTAACAGGCCGGGAACCGGCTCAGGCTGCGGCGCGCAGGGTGATCATATCCGGCGTCAGCCCGGCACCGCCCTGCACCACCGCCAGCGGAACCCCGTCAAGCAGGATGGTCGCATCCTCGCTGCCTTCGACCGTTTGCACCGAAAGGCCCGGGTCAGGGTGGACCGACGGGTCGTAAAGCACCACCAGATCGTCTTGCGCGGCATCGTAATCGGTGATCTGCGCCGGCGGCGCATCTGGATCGATGTCTTCAAGGACGAAGCTGTCTTCGCCGGCCCCGCCCGAGGCATAGTCACCGGCCCCGATTTCCAGCGTATCGTTGCCCAGCCCGCCATTCAGCATGTCGGTGTCGTCATCGCGCCCGCGCAGAATGTCATCGCCCGCCCCGCCATCGAGGGTATCCTGCCCGGCACCGCCATCCATCAGGTCATCGCCGCCGCCGCCAGTCAG
>CALLZQ010000590.1 GCA_937858255.1 uncultured Tabrizicola sp. | reverse complement strand
AGCCCATCGACCGGGGAAAGGCCAGGGGTGCCGAGCCAGCCGCCCAGCAATCCCGTGCCGCCTCCGGCATCGACAACCGGCCCCGCGCCGCGCGGCGCATGCCGGGCGAGCAGCGCCAGCCCCACCGAGGGGTGGCGATACCCAGCCTGTGCCATCTCGGCATCATAGGTCGCGGCCCAGCCATCATAGAGCGCCGCCACCTCTTCGGGGGCCTTGGCGTCATAGACTGCCCCCAGATGCCCCTCATGCTGCCCTGTCGCCATCTGTAGACTCCCCGCCCTTTGCCCGGCTAGCTTTACCCGGCGCGGGCATATGCGCAACGGTCAGCGAAAGAGGGGCGGGATGCAGGATGATGTAGCAGGTCTGGTGGCAGGGGTGCCGGGCATCGACGCCGCCCCGGGCGAGGCGGCGCAGCGATTGGGTGGGCTGACGAACCGCGTCTACCGGCTGCGTGATTTCATCATCCGCGTTCCGGGAGAGGGGACGGCGGATTACATCAACCGCGCTGATGAAGAGATCGCGGCCCGCGCGGCGGCAGCAGCCGGGGTCAGCCCCGAGGTGATCCAGTTTGATGCCGCCAGCGGGGTGATGATCACCCGCTTTGTCGAGGGGGTGACGATGACGCCCGAAGGCTTTCGCACCCGCCCCGGGGCCCCGGCCCGCGCGGCCTTGGGCCTGCGGCAGCTGCATCGCTCAGGTGCTGTATTCCCCGCGCGGTTTGAACTCTTTGCGATGATTGACGACTACCTTGGCCATTTGTCGGGCAAGGATGTTGCCCTGCCCGCGGGCTATCACGATGTGCTGGCCGAGGCCGAGGCGGTGCGTGCCGCGCTGGCCCGCCATCCGGTGCCGCTGGTGGCCTGCCACTGCGACCCGCTTTGCGAGAATTTCCTCGATACCGGCAGCCGGATGTGGATCGTCGATTGGGAATATTCCGGCATGAACGATCCGATGTGGGATCTGGGCGATCTGTCGGTCGAGGGGCAGTTCGGCCCGGCACAGGACCGGGAATTGCTCGAGGCCTATTTCGACGGCCCGCCCCGCCCCGAGGATCACGCCCGCATGGTGATCTACAAGGCGATGTGCGATCTGCTCTGGACGCTCTGGGGACTGTTGCAACTGGCCAATGGAAACCCGGCGGACGATTTCCGCGCCTATGCCGAGGGGCGCTTTGCCCGCTGCCGCGCGCTGATGGCAACGGACGATTTCGCCGCCCATCTGGCCACGCTTCAGCGGTCGTAAAAGATGATGCAGCCATAGCCCTGATCTGCGGGGCGTGAGCAATCGGCGCCGGGGCTGTCGCTGTCAATCTGATGGGCGGTTTGCAGCAAGGTCTCGACCAGCCGACGTGTCTGCGCCCGCCGCCCCTCGCGCCCCAGGCTGGTGTCGGTGCTGGCGGAAAGGCCGTCAAGGCGCCCGGCAAGGGCGGCACGGGAAAATTCCAGCGCTTCGGCCTTGAACCGGGTTTCCAGCAGCATCTGCGCCGTTTCCGCCTGGACGTGCAGCGGGTCGAAAAAGCTGTTCGCATCCCCCTCGGTGGCCATCTGCCGGGTCAGCGCGATCAGCACCTCGGCCTCGGGATCGGCGCCGGTATTGGCATAGCGCCGCAGGGCGAGGTAATAGCGCGACATCAGCACCTCATCGGCCTTGCCGCCGGCCTGCGCCACCTCGACCGCGCGGGCAAATTCTGCCTCGGCCTGCATCGGGTCATTCAGGGCATCGTAGAGCGTTGCACGGGCATAGGCGACCGGCAGCGGACCCAGACCCCCGGGATCCAGCCGTTCGGCCAGCGACAGCGCCGGCAGGACCACCCAGAGATTATCGGTGTCCAGCCCGGCCCGGCCCAGCCAGAAGAACAGATCCGTGATATCCTGCGCCTCGCCCTTGGGGTCGATGGCCAGCGGCGCAACGGGTTGCTCTGCCCAGCCTTCGGCGGTCACCCATCCGGCAGCCTTGTGCAGGACGGCAAAAGCCTCATCCCGGCGACCCATCCAATAGAGTGCCCGGCCGGTCTTGGCGGCGGCGGCGGCATTGAGGCGGGCCACCTCGGCGGGGTCAAGGCCAGATCCCTCGGGCAGGCTGGCCCGTGCGGCAATGGTCAGCGCGGCGCCATATTCGCCGCGGTCCAGCGCCTCGGCGGCTTTACGGATTTCGGCCCGCGCCAGATCGGCGGGCGCATTGTTGAACACGGTTGCCTCGCTGCGCGCCCATGCCGCGACCGTTTCCATCAGGTCATCGGCCATGTCGTCGCCCATTGAGCTGCGAAACAGTGGCTCTGCCATGCGGGCATTCGTCACTGCCTCGTCATAGCGGCCCAGATCGGCCAGCGCATAGACGCGCGACACCTGCAAAAGGGCCGAGAGATCCGGGTTTTCGGCCGCATTTGGCGCCAGATAGGCCAGCCCCTCTTCGGCCAGCCGCAGTGCATAGGGGGAATTCCGGTCCTCGTTGCGGATGAAATCGGCATAGGTGCCAAAGATAAAGGCCCATTCCGGCGACAGCCGGTCTTCCTGACGCGCGCGGCGGATCGTGGCACTCATATATTCGCGGTAGGCCGCCAGATCCTCGGCCTTCCACAGGGCAAAGGATTCCTCCATCGCCACCAGCGGATCTTTCAATGCCTCATCCTGTGCCCGGGCGGCAAGGGGCGCGAACAGCGTGGCGGTCAGCGCGATGATCAGGGCCACCGACCTCATCCGCCCTGCCCCACGATGACAAAGGGCGCCCAGGCCGAGGGGTGGGCAAGGCTGGGGTCGCGCGGATCCTCCATCAGGGAAATCATCGCCGCTTGCAGCGCCTCGGCCCGTCTGACGCCGGTTTCGGCATAGGCGCGCAAGGCCCCGGTGGTCAGCCGTGCCGCGGCATCGTCGCGCACCGGCCAATGCGACACCACGATCGACCGCGCCCCGGCGAACAAAAAGGCCCGGGCAAGGCCCGACAACCCCTCGGCCCCCGGCGCCTCGCCCCCGGCGGTATTGCAGGCCGACAGCAGGACCCAATCCGCGTCAAGTTTGAGATCGACGATTTCCGAGGCGGTCAGCAAACCGTCATCGAGCTTGCTGGCCTCGGACGGCGGGGTCAGGACCAGCGCCGGCTCTGCCAGCCCCTGCAATTCGCCCGACAGCAGGCCATGGGTGGCAAAGGCCACGACCTGCGCCGGGCCGATGCCGCGCTTGACGGCGGCCTCGGTCGCCTCTGCCCCCAGATGCAGCCCCCCCGGATCGGCGCCAAGCGTCTGCGCGATGGACAACAGCTCGCGTCGCGTTGCCGGCAGCGGCGGCAGGGCGCGCAACCGTTCAACATCGGCCAGCCCCCCGGCGACCAGCGCCGTCCCCCGGGTCACACTGCCCACGCTGGCCCCGCCGGCAAAGGCCGGATCGCCATAGCCCGCCAGCAGCGGCCGGTCGGCAGCAGGCGGCGGCAGCCGCTTGACCACACCAAGGCTTTCGACCGACGGCAGTGTTGTCAGCGCATGCTGCCGGATCATCCACGGGGTTTGCCGCAGGGCAACCGGATCATTATCCTCGCCGCCATAAGCGCCGGTCACGAACACCGCGAAAGGGATGGAGGTCAAGGGCCCGTCGGTCACGACATAGACATGCCGCGAGGCGCCAAAGACCGGTTCCAGCGGTGCCAGCAGCACCGAATAAAGCATCGCCGCCAGACGCCGGTCGAACCCGGGGCGGCGCGGTGTCGCGGGTTCGGGCGCCTGATCGTCCAGCGCTGCCGCGCCCCGGGTTGTCATGGCACTGGGGTCAAGCGTCTGGCGCAACCGCGTCACGGCGTCGGCCAGCGTGGCCTGACCGGCATTCACCCTTTGCCAGGCCGAGGTCTGGGGGCTGATCGCCCAGATGAAAGTATAAGTGTCGCCGACAAAGGTCAGGATCAGCGCCTCGTCCGGGGCCAGCAGTGCCTGCACCTCGGCGATGGTCAGCGGGCGGGGGCGCGTCAGCTCGGCATAGCGCGGGAAATCGCTGGCCAGCCGGCGGTCGAGTGCGGAAAGCTCGGCCGTCAGCCCGTCAATCTGGCCGGCAAGGCCGATGCGGTCGGCCCCCGCCTTGGCGATGGCCCGCGACGCCTCACGCAGACGTTCCTCGACG
>CALLZQ010000589.1 GCA_937858255.1 uncultured Tabrizicola sp. | reverse complement strand
CCGGCAAGGCCTGCCCGCTCGGGTCGAGCCGGCGCAGATCGAACACGGCGCGGCCCCGGTCCAGTGTCAGCGAAACCTGTGAGGGACCAAGCCGCATGACCCCCAGATCGACCGAAGCCGCACTCAGCCCCAAGGCGGCATCGATAACCCCAAGCCCAGAGACATCGATCCGCGTGGTGGACCAGCCCTCGGCTGCCACACCGCCCCCCGCTCCGCCGCCTTCGCCCCCGGCCAGCCCCGCCAGCCGCAGATCCCCCGCCGTGACCTTGGCGGACAGTTTCGGCCGCGCCTCGCCCGGAGGCAGATCGGCATCCACGCTCAGACGGGTGTCGTCCAGTGTGACCGTGCCGCCGCGCAGATGCAGGCTGCCGCTTTCGGTCAGCGTCATCGCCCCGGCGACGGTCAGGCTGCGGGCACCCAGCCCCTCGGGCAAATCAGGCCGCGCGACCCCGGCCAGCCGCGACACCGCCACCAGATCGGCCAGATCGGCATCAATCGTTCCCTCCGCCGCCACCGGCTGCCACCCTGCCCGCCCGGCAAAACGCAGTCTTGCGGCGCCGGCGGTCACATCGGCGGCAATTTCAGTCAGTTGCCCTTCCAGCAGGGCTGAGAAATTTGCTGCATTCAGGGCCAATTCCAATGGCTGATCCAGCATCTTCGCGGCGATCCTTGCCTCAGCCGCGCCATCGAAGACCGGCACCCGCAGCGTGCCGCTGACATCAGTCAGGCTCAGGCGCTGCCCGCTGCCATGATCGACAAAGCTGAACCGGCCCTCGGCGATCTCGGCCTGATCAAGGGTAAAGGGCGTGCCCTCTCCCGCCATGCCCGGCGCCGCCGTCCCGCCATTGCTGCCGCCGAATTCCCAATTCGCCCGCCCGTCCGCCGCGCGCTCCAGCATGATCTCGGGGCGCTCGGCGCGGATGGCCGTGACGCGCACCGAGCCACCCCAGAGCGCCGCCAGATCCACCCCGATCTCCAGCGCCTCGGCCCGCAGCATCGGCCCCGAGGTAGACCAATTGGCATTGGCGATCTCGACCGCCCCGGTCTTGACCCCCAGCGTCGGCCAGACCGAGGGGCGGACCGCCCCCTCGATCCGCAGCGACCGCCCGGTGATCCGCTCAAACCGCTCGGCGGCGACCTTTGCCACCTGATCCGAGGGGATCAGGGCAATCGCCCCGATCGCCAGCACCACCAACAGGCACAGGGCCAGCACCGAACGGATCAACCAACGCATCGCAAAACCTGCCTTGCCCACCAATACCGCGCCTATCTACGCATGACCCGCGCCGGCAGGCAACCGCCCCAGAGACCCCGCGCAGAGACCCGCCGCAGGCATGCCCCGCCGAGGGCGCCGGGGCGGGCGGGTGTGAGGCGCCCGAGGCGGGGCATCATCCCCCTTCTCGGCCCGGCAAATCCCGCCTATATAGCGCGCCATGTCGCAAAATCCGCCGAACCTCCGCCCCGATCTCGCCCAGGCCCGCGTGCCCGATCTGGCCCGCCCGGGCCAGCCCACCATCGGCATGGTCAGCCTCGGCTGCCCCAAAGCGCTGGTGGACAGCGAACGTATCCTCACCCGCCTGCGCGCCGAGGGCTATGCGATCAGCCCCGATTATCGCGGCGCCGATGCGGTCATCGTCAACACTTGCGGCTTTCTCGACAGCGCCAAGGCCGAAAGCCTTGAGGCGATTGGTGAGGCCCTGCGCGAAAATGGCCGTGTCCTCGTGACCGGCTGCCTCGGCGCCGAGCCCGAATATATTACCGGCGCCCATCCCAAGGTGCTGGCCGTCACCGGCCCCCATCAGTATGAGGCGGTGCTCGATGCCGTTCATCAGGCCGTGCCACCCGCGCCCGACCCCTTCATCGACCTCTTGCCGCCGGCCGGGATCAAGCTGACGCCCCGCCATTACAGCTATCTCAAGATCTCCGAAGGCTGTAACCACAAGTGCAAGTTCTGCATCATCCCCGACATGCGCGGGCGCCTCGTCAGCCGCCCGGCCCATGCCGTGCTGCGCGAGGCGGAAAAACTGGCCGAGGCCGGGGTGCGCGAACTCTTGGTGATCTCGCAGGACACCTCGGCCTATGGGGTGGACCGCAAGCATGACCTGTCACCCTGGAAGGGGCGCGAGGTGCGTGCCCATATCACCGACCTTGCCCGCGAATTGGGTCAGCTCGGCGCCGGGTCTAACCTCTGGGTGCGGCTGCACTATGTTTATCCGTATCCGCATGTACGGGATCTGATTCCCCTGATGGCCGAGGGGCTGGTGCTGCCCTATCTGGACATTCCCTTTCAGCACGCCCACCCTGAAACGCTGCGGCGCATGGCCCGGCCCGCGGCGGCGGCAAGGACGCTGGATGAAATTGCCGCCTGGCGCCGCGACTGCCCCGAGATCACCCTGCGCTCGACCTTCATCGTCGGCTATCCCGGTGAGACCGAGGCCGAATTCCAGACCCTGCTCGACTGGCTGGATGAGGCGCAGCTCGACCGCGTCGGTTGTTTTCAATACGAAAACGTCGCCGGGGCGCGCTCGAACGATCTGCCCGATCATGTGCCCGATGAGATCAAGCAGGACCGCTTTGATCGCTTTATGGCAAAAGCCCAGGCGATTTCCGAGGCAAAGCTGGCCGCAAAGGTTGGAAAAGTGCTGCAAGTCATCGTGGATGAGGTGGATGACGAGGGCGCCACCTGCCGCACCAAGGCCGATGCGCCCGAGATTGACGGCAACCTGTTCATTGATGAAGGCTTTGAAACCCTCGCCCCCGGCGATCTGGTGACCGTGACTGTGGAAGAGGCCAGCGAATACGACCTCTGGGGTCGGATCGAGGGTTAGGCCGCGCGGCGGCGTCGCAGCACCGCCTCGCGCCAGGTGATATAGCTGACCGCCGCGACGATCACGCCGCCGCCGAGAATGACAAAGGGGTCAATCGCCTCGCCAAAGGCGATGGCGCCCAGCAGCGTTGCCCAGACCAGTTGCAGAAAGACAACCGGCTGCGTCACCGCCACCGGCGCCGAGGCATCGTTCACATTCCACAGTTCCACCGT
>CALLZQ010000588.1 GCA_937858255.1 uncultured Tabrizicola sp. | reverse complement strand
TTGCAGAACCTCGATGGCCGAGCGCCCGCAGGCCACCCGGCAGCAGCGTGTCAGATGCGTGGGCGTCACGCCCAGCGCCGCCGCCATCTCGCCCACACCCGTGCCATTGCGGAACTCGCGCTCCATCAGGGCGGTGTAGCGCGCCACCAGCTTGCGTGCGGCATCCAGCTTGGGCTGTTCGGGCGCGGCCTTGACCGCCTGCCGTTCCAGCCAGACACCCAACAGGCCAAGGTAATGACGTGTCGCCCGGTCATGGGCGGGGACATCGCTGTCCATTTCGCGGATCAGCGAATCGAGGATGACGTTCAGTTCCTGCTGGGCATGCACCTCGCGGATGCGCAGATGCTGGGGTGTCTGCGGCAGGGTCAGCCCGGAGTCGCGCCCGAAAAACACCGCCGTACCAAAGACTTGCGGCCCGACCTCAAAGCCGTGCATCACGCCCGGCGGGATAAACACCGCGTTATGGGCGGTATAGCCCGGGGTCGAGCCGGAAAGGGTGATCCGCCCCTGCCCCTTGGTGACCCAAAAAAACATCGGCTCGGACAGCGCCCGCACCGCCCCCCCCCGCCAGCGTCCGCCGGTGGCAAGCCGGGGAATCGCAACGATACGCAGATTGGACAGCGGGCTGAGATCGGTCATCGGGTCTGCTTCTTTGTCTTGTCCGGCCAGAGTAAGCCGTCACTCGCATGCAACCCAAGCGAAATTATGGCACTATCCACAAGTCATATGGCGGCCTGTGGATAACTTGCCGCGCTTCACGGCAGGTTTCCTGACGGCAGACCCCCTCACGGCAGGATAATGTCGCGCCAGCCCTTCACCCGGTTGCGAACCCAGGTGCGCTGCCGCTTGGCATACTGACGACGGGCCAGTGCCGCCGCCGCGACCGCCTCATTCAACCCCACTTCTCCGCGCAAATAGGCGATCAGCTCCGGCGCCCCGATGGCCCGGGATGAGGGCAGGCCGGGATCCCAGGCGGGCAGGGCGGCCCGCGCCTCGTCCAAGGCGCCCTGATCCATCATCTGCGCAAAGCGCCGGTCGATCCGCGCGTTCAGCCATCCGACCTCGGGCCGCAACACCAGCGCCTCTGTCGCCTCAAGTGGCAGCAAGGGCGCCGGCGTCGCCGCCTGCCAATCTGCCAGCCCCCGGCCCGTGGCCCGCAACACCTCCCACGCCCGCTGCACCCGTGCCGGATTGGCCAGATCAATCCGCGCCGCCGTCGCCGCATCCAGCGCCGCAATCATCGCCGGCAGATCCGCCGCCCGCAGCGCATCGCCCTCGGCCCGCACCTCGGCCGGCACCTCCGGCACTTCCGCCAACCCTTCGGTCAGCGCCATGAAATAAAGGCCGGTCCCCCCGACAATCACCACCGGCCGGTCCAACAGCGGCGCCACCTCGCGCAGCCAATGGCCCACCGAATACAGATCCCGCCGCCCGACATGACCATAAAGCGCATGCGGCGCCGCCGCCTCTTCCTCTGCCGAGGGCCGAGCCGTCAACACCCGCCAGCAGCCATAGACCTGCAACGCATCGGCATTGACGACCCCCCGCCCGTCCCGCGCCGCGAGGTCCAGCGCCAGCGCCGACTTGCCACTGGCTGTCGGCCCGGCGATCAACACCGGCGCCTCGCGCGACACCGCCGCAAGCAGCCCCCTCATTTTCTGTCCTCAAATATCCCGGGGGTCAGCGGCTTCCCGCAGGGAAGACGCGGCAAGGGGGCAGCGCCCCCTCGCGCCACCGGCCACAGGCGCGCCATCTGCATGGTTGAACCTCCCGCCGTTTTCCGACATTTTGCGGCGCAATCAAATTCCGAAAACCAGATACGGGGATTCCCATGGCAAAGCCAGCCCTTGATGCGGCCGCAAAATACAGCCGCGTAATGCTCAAGATCTCGGGTGAGGCACTGATGGGCGATCAGGGCTATGGCCTGCATCCCCCGACGGTCGAGCGCGTCGCGCAAGAGATCAAGGCCGTGCACGACCTCGGCGTCGAGATCTGCATGGTGATCGGCGGCGGCAATATCTTCCGCGGCCTCGCCGGCTCGGCCCAGGGGATGGAGCGGACCACCGCCGACTATATGGGCATGCTGGCAACCGTCATGAACGCCCTCGCCATGCAATCGGCCCTCGAGGGGCTTGGGGTCTTTACCCGCGTCATCAGCGCCATCCCGATGGATCAGGTCTGCGAACCCTATATCCGCCGCCGCGCCGTCCGCCACCTGGAGAAAAAGCGGGTCTGCATCTTTGCCGCCGGCACCGGCAACCCCTATTTCACCACCGATACCGCGGCCGCGCTGCGCGCCAGCGAAATGGCCTGTCAGGCGATCTTCATGGGCAAGAATGTCGATGGGATCTATGACAGCGATCCCAAGAAAAACCCCGATGCCCGGCGCTATGAAAGCATCAGCTATGACGAGGTGCTGCGCGACAATCTCAAGGTGATGGATGCCTCGGCCATCGCACTGTGCCGCGACAACAAGATGCCGCTGGTGGTGTTTGCCCTGAATGAACCGGGCGGTTTCCGCGGCATCATGGCCGGCAAGGGGACCTATACGCTGGTTCACGACTGACCGGCACCCCCCGCGCGCCCTGCCGGGCGCGATCCGCCCATGCGGGCAGGGCGGGGCTATACCCATGACCCGCCATCGCTTATAGATCAGATCAAGGACCGCGCCCCGCCCGCCGGGGCAAGACGAAGGAAGAACAGCATGGCAGACGATTTCGAACTCGACACCGATGACCTGACCCGCCGGATGGAGGGGGCCATCGCCGCGCTGCGCACCGAATTCGCCTCGCTCAGAACGGGCCGCGCCTCTGGCTCGATGCTCGAACCGATTCAGGTCGAAGCCTATGGTCAGATGACGCCGATCAACCAGCTTGGCACCGTCAACGTGCCCGAGCCGCGCATGGTGACGATCAACGTCTGGGACAAGGGCATGGTCGGCAAGGTGGAAAAGGCGATCCGCGAGTCGGGCCTTGGCATCAATCCGCAGCTCAACGGCACCATCATCATGCTGCCGATCCCGGAACTGAACGAACAGCGCCGCAAGGAACTGACCAAGGTTGCGGCGCAATATGCCGAACATGCGCGTGTGGCGGTCCGCAACCTGCGCAGGGACGGCATGGACCAGATCAAGAAGGCCAAATCTGACGGTCTGTCCGAGGATGACCAGAAATTCTGGGAGGCCGAGGTGCAAGAGATGACCGACAAGTTCATCAAGCTGGTCGATCAGACGCTGGAAGGCAAACAGGCCGAGATCATGCAGGTCTGAGGCGCGGCGCCCGCGCCGGTCTGGCCGGGGCGGGCAGGGGCAGAGGGCGCCCGCGGCGGCGGGCTGACAGGAAAAGGGGTGGGGCTTGGGCACCACAGAGACGACAGTGCCGAAACAACCCCGCCCGGCGGAGCATGTTGCCATCATCATGGATGGCAATGGCCGTTGGGCCACGCAAAAGGGCTGGCCGCGTCTGGTCGGCCATCGCCGCGGCGCCGAGCGGGTCAAGGAAATCGTGCGCGTCGCCCCGGATTTGGGGATCCGCTGGCTGACCGTCTACGCCTTCTCCACCGAGAACTGGAAGCGTTCGACCGAGGAAGTCCTTGGCCTGATGTCGATTTTCGCCCGCTATATCGAGCGTGAGGCCGACCGCCTTGCCGCCGAGGGCGTGCGGATGCGTTTCATCGGCGACCGCTCGCGCCTTGACCCTAAATTGCAGCGGCTGATGAGCGGGATCGAGGAACGCACCCGCACATTCACCCGGCTGAATTTTACCGTCGCGATCAATTACGGTGGCCGGGATGAGATGCTGCGCGCCACCCGTGCCCTCGCGGCCGAGGTGGCGGCCGGGCGGCTGGCGCCCGAGGCGATTGACGAGGCGGCGATTTCCGCCCGGCTCGATACCGGCGATCTGCCCGACCCGGATCTGGTGATCCGCACCTCGGGCGAGACGCGGACCTCGAACTTCCTGCTCTGGCAGACCGCCTATGCGGAATATGAATTCACCCCGACGCTCTGGCCCGATTTCACGCCCTCGGAACTGGAACAGATCCTCGCCCGTTTTGGCAACCGCGACCGCCGTTTCGGCGGGGTGGTCAGCGCATGACGGCGCCAGAGACTGCACCGGAAGCGGGCGCCGCATCGGCCCGTTGGGGCGATCTGAAAAAGCGGGTGATCTCGGCAATCTTCATGCTGGTCATTGGCATTTCCGAGCTGTGGCTGGGGGGGATGTCGTTTAGCCTCATGGTCTTTGCGCTGACCGGGGCGATGTTCTGGGAACTGGCGAATATGACCGCGCCGGGCCATCGCAAGACGCCGCTGGCCATGGGTGCCTTTGCGGCGGCCTGTCTGGCAGGCGCGGTGGTGTTTCGCGACGATCTGGCCTCGACCCTGCTGATCCTGCCGGGCCTTGCGCTGGCGCTGACGCCCCGGCGTGACCGGCGCATCGCCACGGCCTATGGCATTGCCATCATGGTGGCGGGTTACGGCCTGATCGACCTGCGCGGCCCCCGCATGCCGGCGATCCTGTGGCTGATCGCCCTCGTCATCACCTCGGATGGCGCGGGGGATTTCGTCGGGGGCGGTGGGGGGGCCCAAG
>CALLZQ010000587.1 GCA_937858255.1 uncultured Tabrizicola sp. | reverse complement strand
GACAGGCGGGCGCAAGGCTCTGGCTGTCGGCTGTGCCGCCCCGGGCGCTTTGGCCGGCTTTGTCGCAGCATCTGGCGGCGGCGGTATCGACTCTTGCGCGCAGCCGGGCGGCGGAAGAGACCCGCGAGCGTTTGCGCGAGAGCGAGGAAAATCTGGCGCGGCGCACGCATCTGATGCAGGGCCTGTTCGACGTGGCGCCGGTGGGCGTCGTTCTGATCGAGGCGGCGACGGGCAAGGTGGTCGAGGTCAATGCCGCCTTTCTTGGCTTCGGGGAATGGGAAAAGACCGATGTCGTCGGTCAGCCGATCGACGGGCTGCTGGGGCAGGGGGCACCGGGTGACGGCGACACCCCCGATCAGACGTTTGCCATCTATGACATCGCCTTGCGCGCCTTGGCCAGCAAGGAACGTTTTGGTCCGGTCGAGCGGCGGTTCTACCGCCCCGATGGCAGCTTTTTCCCGGCGATCCTGCGCGGGGTCGCCTTGCCGCTGGGCCGCTCGCGCCGCCGGCTGATCTGGCTCTTGGTCGAGGATGTCAGCAGCCAGCATGCCAGTCTTGCCAAGGCCAAGGCCCACCGGGATGAGGCGCTGCACGCGCGCGAGGAACTCGCCACCGCCTTTGAGGCGCTGCCCTATGGCATGATCCTGTTCGATGCCGAGGATCGGGTGGTCTTGTGCAATGACCGGATACGCCGGATCTTCCCGGGTCTGGATGACATGTTCGTATCGGGACAACGCCATGTCGATATTCTGACCGAGGGAACGCGGCGCGGCATTTTCCCCGAAGCGCAGGGGAAAGAGGCGGATTTTATCGGCCGCATCTGCGACGAAAGACGCAAACCCTATTTCGAGCGGCTGACCGAATTGCGCGATGGCCGGCTGATCCGGGTGATCGAACAGGCCATCCCCTCGGGCGGGCGGATCGGGCTGCGTATTGACGTCACCGAAGAATATGAGGCCGCGCGCCGGCTGGCCGATGTGATCGACGGCTCGCAGGCCGGCACATGGGAGGTCGATCTGACCACAGGCGCCAATGTGATCAATGACCGCTGGGCCAGCATGCTGGGTCATACCGTCGAGGGGTTGGGCCCGATCACCACGGATGTCTGGAAATCGCTGATCCACCCTTCAGATGTTGAACTGGTCAGCCAATATGTCGATGACATGCTGACGGGGCGGCGCGATCAGTATGATCATGTCTACCGGATGCGCCATGCCGAGGGGCATTGGGTCTGGATCGCGGACCGGGGCCGGGTCAGTGGCCGGGATGATGCGGGCAAACCCACGCGGATGGCCGGGGTTCATCTGGATATTTCCGCGGTCAAAAGCGCCGAGCAGCGGCTGGAGGATATCATCGAGGGCGCGCAGGTCGGCACCTGGCAGCTCGATACCACGACGCGCGAAAACCGCATCAATGAACGTTGGGCGGCGATGTTGGGCTATCGGCTCGAGGAACTGGTGCCGATGAACCGCGAGAAATGGGCGGCACTGGTCCATCCTGACGATTTCCGCGATCTGCTGGCACAGGAACGCCGGGTTCTGTCGACTGAAAACGAGATTTTCCAGAATGAGATCCGTCTGCGCCACAAGGACGGGCACTGGGTCTGGATTCTGTCGCGCGGGCGCGTCACCGCCTGGGGGGAAAATGCCGAGCCGCTGATGCTGTCGGGGGTGCATATCGACATCAGCGCCCGCAAGCAGCTAGAGGCAGAGCTTGAGGCCGAGCGGGATTTCCTGTCGCAACTGATGGAAACCTCGGTTTCCGGCATCATCGCGGTCGATGCCGATTCCCGCATCATCTTTTGTAATGCCGAAGTGTCGCGCCAGCTTGAGGTGCCGGCAGAGGCGCTGATCGGCCAGATCTGCGACCCGCAACGGCTGAACCTGACCGATGCGCAGGGACGCGCGATCACACTGGACGATATGCCCTGCCGCATGGCGATGCGGGCGCTCGGCGGGGTGGTGCAGCAGGTCCGCCTGCGGCTGAACCTGCCCGATGGCCGGGTCAAGGTATTTTCGGTCAATGCAGCCCAGGCGCCCAACCATGACCAGTTGCTGCGCGTGGTGGCCACGGTGACCGATGTCACCGACAGCGTGAATTCAGAGGAACGCTGGCGTGCCGCCTCGGAACGGGCCGAGGCCGCCAATCGCGCCAAGTCGCAATTCCTTGCCAATATGAGCCATGAGTTGCGCACCCCCCTGAACGGGGTGCTGGGGATGGCCGAATTGCTGGGCACCGACCGGTTGTCGAACGCAAGGGGATCGGGCTGACGCTTGAGACGGATGAGGGGCTTGAGGCCGCGCGGATGGGCGACGGTCAACGCCTGTTGCAGGTGATGCATAACGTGCTGGGCAATGCGGTGAAATTCACCGAGGCGGGAGAGGTGCGGATGCGTCTCGACCAGCCAGAGGCAGGGCAGGTGCGCATCCGCATCTCGGAAACCGGCATCGGCATGGCCGAAGAGGAAATGTCGCGGGGGTTTGAGGGATTTACCCAGGGCGATGGCACCAT
>CALLZQ010000586.1 GCA_937858255.1 uncultured Tabrizicola sp. | reverse complement strand
GCCAGACCCGCCGCTGCTGCCGCCGTCTCCGCGTCCGCCCAGCAGGGTCATATTGCCGGCATAGGGGCGCAGCACCACCTCGGTCGTGTAGCGATCCTGGCCCGATTGGTCCTGCCATTTGCGGGTTTCCAGCTGGCCCTCGATATAGACGGTGCTGCCCTTGCGCAGATATTGCTCGGCGATCTTGGCCAGCGGCTCATTGAAGATGGCGACCGAATGCCACTCGGTCCGCTCTTTGCGCTCACCCGTGTTGCGGTCGCGCCAGGTTTCCGAGGTGGCGATGCGCAGGTTCACCACCTTGCCGCCGTTCTGAAAGCTGCGCACCTCGGGGTCGCGGCCCAGATTGCCGATGAGGATGACCTTGTTGACGGACCCTGCCATGACGCTCTCCCAGTTCTCGGATCTTGCCGGCGCGGGGCCGGTTCTCTGACCAAGGCTATACCCGGCCCCGGCGGCCCCTGCAACGCGCCTGTTGCCGGGCAGGGCGGGCGGATTGCCGCCGATCAGGCGGGGCAGCGCGCAAGACGGCGCTCGGCTCTGGCCTGCCGGGAAAATCCGGCTATAGTGGCGCGGTCAATTGAAGCGGGACCTTTGTATGCGGCTGTTGTCGGTAGTGATCCTGTCGGTCTTTGCGCTTGTCGCCGGGGGGATGGATGAGGCGCGCGCCGAGGGGCTGAACCTGTCGGGTTCGACCAAGAACCGGGCCTCTCTGTTCAAATCGCAGACCAAGCTGCTCGACGGGCGGCTGTCCAAGCAATATGAAGCCTCGGTGCGTCTGACGCCTAAGGGCAAGAGCGCCGTTGCTGCCGATGCCGGCACCGTTCCGCGCTATTCGGGCAAGTACAAGGGCGAATATCTGGCCCATGCCAAGGTCGTGGCCAACAAGCATGGCATTCCCGAGGATCTGTTCCTGCGGCTGGTACAGCAGGAATCGGGCTGGAACCCCGGGGCGGTCAGCCACAAGGGCGCGACGGGGCTGGCACAGTTGATGCCGGCGACGGCCAAGAAACTGGGCGTCGACATCAACGATCCCAAGCAGAACCTCGAAGGCGGCGCGCGCTATCTGAAGATGATGTACGCCAAGTTTGGCAGCTGGCGGTTGGCGCTGGCGGCCTATAACGCCGGTCCCGCGGCGGTGGAAAAGCACAACGGCATCCCGCCCTATGCCGAGACCAAGAATTACGTAAAGGCGATTCTGGGCTGAATGGCCCCAAAGACATGCAAAAGGCCCGTCCTGTAAGGCGGGCCTTTTGCTATCGGCAAAGCGTTATTCCGCCGCGATCTTGATCACCGGTTCCATCCGCTCCAGCACCTCGGCTGAGAGGTGGCATTTGATCTGATGGCCCCGCGCCAGTGTCTGTACCGGTGGCACTTCGGTTTCACACAGGCCGCCGGGGACCTGCGATTTCCAGCGGCAGCGGGTCTGGAAGGGGCAGCCGGGCGGCGGGTTCATGGCGCTGGGGATATCGCCCTCCAGCACGATGCGGCGCTTTTCCACGCGGGTATCGGCGATGGGAACGGCGGAAAGCAGCGCCTCGGTATAGGGGTGATAGGGCGGGCTGAACACCTGATCGGTCGTCCCCAGTTCGACCACATGGCCCAGATACATCACCATCACCCGGTCAGACAGATACCGCACGATCGACAGGTCATGGCTGATGAACAACAGCGTCGTCTTGTTCTTGCGCTGAATGTCCATCAAGAGGTCGGTCACGGCGGCCTGCACCGAAACATCGAGCGCCGAGACCGGCTCATCCGCCACCACGATCTTGGCCCCGCCGGCAAAGGCGCGGGCGATGCCCACCCGCTGCTTTTGCCCGCCAGATAGCTGGCGCGGCATCCGCTCGGCAAAGGCGCGGGGGAGTTTCACCAGATCGAGCAATTGCAGCATCCGGTCATGCCGTTCGGCGTCGGAATTGCCCTCGCCAAAGATTTCCAGCGCGCGGATGATCTGGCGGCCCACGGACATCGAGGGATTCAGCGTGTCGAACGGGTTCTGGAACACCATCTGCAATTGCGAAACGGTATCGACCCCGCGTTGCTGGATCGGCGTATCCTGCACGTTTTCGTCAAACAGCATGATCTGACCCGAAGTCGCGGTTTCCAGCCCCATCAGCACCTTGGCAAAGGTGGATTTGCCGCAACCGCTCTCGCCAACGATGGCGAGGGTCTCGCCCTCATGCGCCTCAAAACTCAGCGTTTCATTGGCCTTGACCACCTTGGTCAGCCCGCCGCCAAAGGCGCCCGATGACACTTCATAGTATTTCTTCAGATCGTCCATCTTCAGGACCACCGGGCCGATGGGGGCCTTTTCGGTGGTCTTGCGGGCCTTGGGCGGGGCGGCCCAGTCAATCTCTTGCCAGCGCAGGCAGCGGCTGGCATGGCGGTCGCCACCCGGCACCGGATCCATCGGGATGTCGGTGGCATCGCAGCGCCCGGCGACAAAGTAGTCGCAGCGCGGGCCGAAATTGCAGCCCGGGGGGCGCTCATGCGGCAGCGGGAAGTTTCCGGGAATGGCGATCAGGGGGGCGGCATTCTTGTCCGCACCCGGAAGGGGGATCGAGCGGAACAGTGCCTGGGTATAGGGGTGGCGCATGGTGTCGAACACCTCGGCCACATTGCCGGTCTCGACCGCCTCGCCCGAATACATCACGCAGAGCCGGTCGCAGACGTCGAGGACGAGGCCAAGGTTATGCGAGATGAACAGCATCGA
>CALLZQ010000585.1 GCA_937858255.1 uncultured Tabrizicola sp. | reverse complement strand
TACAGCGGCCCGGTCTAAACGGCCGCCTTGGGCCGGACCACCTTTTCCGCCAGATCGCGGGCAATGGCAAAGGCGCCGCGGATGCGGTCGGCCTCGGTCTTGAGGTCGGCCGTAATGACGATCTTGTTGCCCTGCACCTTGGCCGCTGGCCCCTGGGCCTTGATGAATTCGACCAGCCCGGCGGGATTGGCGAATTTGTCATTGTGGAACTGGATCGTTGCGCCCTTGGGCCCGGCATCAATCCGCGCGATCCCCGCCCGCTTTGCCATCGCCTTGATCCGCACGATCAGCATCAGCGTATTGACCTCTTTCGGCAGCGGGCCAAAACGGTCGATCAGTTCGGCGGCGAAACCCTCAAGCTCTACCTTGGTTTGCAGACCCGAGAGGCGACGATAAAGGCCCAGCCGCACATCCAGATCCACCACATAATCCTCGGGGATCATCACCGGCAGACCGAGGTTCAGTTGCGGCGACCACTGGTCGTCAATCGCCGCCAAACCGCCGATCTCACCGGATTTGATCTTGGCAATCGTCTCTTCCAGCATCTGCTGGTAAAGTTCATAGCCGACCTCCTTGATATGGCCGGACTGTTCTTCACCCAGCAGGTTCCCGGCCCCGCGCAGGTCAAGGTCATGACTGGCAAGGTTGAAACCCGCCCCAAGGCTGTCGAGACTGCCCAAGAGTTTCAGACGCTTTTGCGCCTGCGGGGTCAGCGGCGCACGCGGTTTCGTGGTCAGATAGCAATAGGCCCGTGTCTTGGACCGCCCCACCCTGCCCCGGATCTGGTAAAGCTGGCTGAGGCCGAACATATCGGCGCGGTGGATGATCATCGTATTGGCCGTCGGAATATCGAGGCCCGATTCCACAATGGTCGTCGCCAAGAGCACATCATACTTGCCGTCGTAGAACTGGTTCATCCGGTCATCCAGATCGCCCGCCGCCAATTGGCCATGGGCGATGACATAACTCACCTCGGGCACATGGGTTTTCAGGAAATCCTCAATCTCGGGCAGGTCGCTGATGCGCGGCACAACGTAGAACGATTGCCCGCCCCGGAACCTTTCGCGCAACAGCGCCTCGCGCAGTGTCACCGTATCAAATTCTGACACATAGGTGCGGATCGCCAGACGATCCACCGGCGGCGTCGCGATGATCGACAGATCGCGCACCCCGGTCAGCGACAATTGCAAGGTGCGCGGAATCGGCGTCGCGGTCAGCGTCAAGACGTGGATTTCCGAGCGCATCTCTTTCAGCCGCTCTTTGTGCGCCACGCCGAAATGCTGTTCTTCGTCGATGATCATCAGGCCGAGGCTCTTGAACTTCACCCCCTTGGCCAAGAGCGCATGGGTGCCGACGACAATATCGACCTCGCCCGAGGCCATTTTCTCGCGCGTGTCATTTGCCTCTTTGGCCGGAACAAAGCGCGACAACTGCCGCACCGAAATCGGAAAGCCCCGGAAGCGTTCGGCAAAGCTGCGGTAATGCTGGCGGGCCAGCAGCGTGGTCGGGCAAATCACCGCCACCTGCATCCCCGACAGCGCGGCGACAAAGGCCGCGCGCATCGCAACCTCGGTCTTGCCAAAGCCGACATCGCCGACCACCAGCCGGTCCATCGGACTGCCCTTTTCCAGATCCGTGACCACATCGGCAATGGCCGCCAACTGGTCGTCGGTCTCCTGATAGGGGAAGCGGGCGGCAAAAGCCTCCCACAGGGAATGCGGCGCCTCAAGGATCGGCGCATGACGCAGCGCACGTTCCGCCGCGATCCGCATCAGCCGGTCGGCGATTTCCTTGATGCGTTCCTTGAGCTTGGCCTTTTTCGCCTGCCAGGCGCCGCCGCCCAGACGGTCCAAGAGTCCCTCTTCATGGCCATAGCGGCTGAGGAGTTCGATATTCTCGACCGGCAGATAGAGCTTGGCCGCCTCAGCATATTCCAGCGCCACGCAGGCATGGGGGGCGCCAAGGGCGGTGATCGTCTCCAGCCCCAGATAACGGCCCACGCCATGCTCGACATGCACCACCAGATCGCCGGGGGTCAGGGTATCGACCTCACGCAGGAAATTCTCGGCCTTGCGGCGGCGTTTGGGCTTGCCGACCAGCCGCTCGCCCAGAACGTCCTGTTCCGAGATCACACACAGGCCATGGGCGGTGAACCCCGCCTCCAGCGCCCAGACCATCAGGAACAGACCGCCGCGCCCCTCGGGCACCTCTCGGAAATCCTTGATTAGTTTCAGGGTGGTTACACCCTGATCCTCAAGCAACCCCTTAAGTCGCTCGCGCGCGCCCTCTGACCAAGAGGCGATCACCACCTGCCGGTCTTCACGCTGAGTCTTCACATGATCCGCCAAGGCGCCGAAAAGGCTGATGTTTTCCACCTGACGTTCAGGCGCAAAGTTGCGCCCCAGCCGCCCGCCAGCATCCAGCACCCCCGGTCCCGGGCTTTGCGGATTGGGCGAAAACTGGATCAGCCGGTGGCCTGCCACCGCCGCCTCCCATGCCGCATCGTCGAGGTACAGCAGATGCGGCTCGGCCGGTTTATAGACGGTATCCATCCGCCCCTTGGCCTGCATCGCCTCACGCCGGGCATCGTAGGCGTCGGCGATCCCCTCCCACCGCGACAGGCGCGCGGGCGTCACCTGATCGTCGAGCATCACCGAAGCCTGCGGCAGATAGTCGAACAGGCTCTCCAACCGGTCGTGGAAAAAGCCCAGCCAATGCTCCATCCCCTGATGCTTGCGGCCTGCGCTGACCGCTTCATAGAGCGGGTCATCGGACCCGCCGGCCCCAAATTCGATCCGGTAGGTCTGGCGGAACCGGGTGATGCTGGCCTCATCCAGCAGCACCTCGGACACCGGCGACAGATCGACCGCCGCCAGCTTTTCGACGGTCCGCTGGGTCTCAGGGTCAAACCGCCGCAGACCGTCCAGCGTATCGCCAAAGAAATCGAGGCGTACCGGCCCCGAGTGACCGGGCGGGAAGATATCGACGATGCCGCCCCGCAGGGCGTAATCCCCCGGCTCGGCCACCGTCGGCACTGGCGAAAACCCCATGCGGGTCAGGAAGTTGCGCAGCCGCCCCTCATCCACACGGTCGCCCACGCGGGCCGAGAAACTGGCCTCGGCCACGGTGGCCCGCGCCGGCACCCGCTGGGTGGCCGCATTGACTGTCGTCAGCAGAACAAAGGCCCCCGGCAGCCCCGCCGCCAGCGTGGCCAGCGTCGCCATGCGGCGGGCCGAGATCTCGGGGTTGGGCGACACCCGGTCATAGGGCAGGCAATCCCAGGCCGGAAAATCCACCACCACCGCCTCGGGCGCCATGACGGCAAGCGCGGCGCGCATCGCCTCCATCCGCTTGTCATCGCGGGCGATATGGATCACGGGCTGCCCCCGCGCCAGTTCACGGGCGAGCAGGCGGGCGTCAAAGCCCTCGGGGGCGCCGCCAAGGATCAGGCGCGAAGGGGTGTCGGTCTGGCTCATGGCCCCCTACCTATCCGCCACAGGGCCGCCGTCAAGCCGCCCTCAGCCGCCCTGAAGGTTCTGATACATCCCGAACAGCGCCGTCACAAAGATCGAAACCATGCCGATGAATTGCACCGCCAGCCGCTGACGCATCAGTCGGCCGATCAGTGCCTCGCCCTTGGGTTCCTGCTGTTCGATGGCATAGGCGGTGCGCAGGGACAGGAAACCCACCAGCATCGAGGGCGCCAGCAGAAAGAACACCGCCTGGGCAAATTCCACATCCTGCACAAATCCCAGCACCACCAGCATTGTCAGAAGAAAGCTGGCGAATCCGATGATCCAGATCCCGGAAGAGCGCGAGATATACAAAAGCCGCGCCGCGTTGATCTGCGCCAGCGTCTCGAGTTCCGCCTGCGCCGCCTCGCCCAGCTTGCGGGCCCGGGTGATCATGTCCAGCGGCACCCCCATGATCCAATGGCTGGCACTGGACCACAACA
>CALLZQ010000584.1 GCA_937858255.1 uncultured Tabrizicola sp. | reverse complement strand
GCCCCGAGGATCTGGTGGTCGATGCCGGAAACGCGAATTTCCACGACACCAATCGCCGCGATGGTGCCGGGCTGCCCTTCCGCTTTGCCGGGATCGGCGTTTCGGGTGGCGAAGAGGGCGCGCGCCACGGCCCGGCGATCATGGCCGGGGGCGGTGCGGCGGCATGGGAGCGGCTGGCGCCGCTGCTGACCGCCATTGCGGCCCGGGCCGAGGATGGCACGCCATGCGCCGATCTGATGGGGCCGGCGGGGGGGGGGGGTTTCGTCAAGGCGGTGCATAACGGTATCGAATATGCCGACATGCAGATGATCGCTGAAACCTACGGGGTGATGCGCGACGGCATGGGCCTGTCCGCCCCCGCGATTGCCGAGGTTTTTGGCCGCTGGAATGCCGGTATCCTGCGGTCTTATCTGGTCGAGATTTCGGCCGAGGTGGCACGGGCGCGTGATCCCATCGGCGGCGGGCCGCTCTTGGACATGATCGTCGATGCGGCGGGGCAAAAGGGCACCGGACGCTGGACGGCGATCGAGGCGCAGAACCTTGCCGCCCCGGTGCCGGTGATCGAGGCGGCGGTAATGGCCCGCAACGTCTCGTCCCGGCGGGATGAGCGGGCGGCGGGCGAGGCGCTCTATGGTGCGGCCCCGCAACCCCTGCCTGAGGGGGCGCTGACCGAGGCCGATCTGGAGCAGGCGCTGATCGCGGGCAAGATCCTGTGCTATGCCCAAGGCTTTGCGATGATGACGGCGGCGGGTGAGGGGTTTGGCTGGGCGCTCGACATGCCGGCGATTGCCCGGGTCTGGCGCGCGGGCTGCATCATCCGCTCGGCCATGCTGAACGACATGGCGCAGGCCTTGGCCGAAGATCCGGGGCGCAACCTGATCCTTGCGCCCTATTTCGAGGGGCTGTTGCGCCAAGGCCTGCCTGCGCTGCGGCGGGTGGTTGCGGCAGGGGCGACGCAGGGGCTGGCGCTGCCCGCCCTTGGCGCCGGACTGGCGTGGTTCGACCTGATGCGCACGGCGCGCGGCACGGCCAATATGATTCAAGCGCAACGCGACTTTTTCGGCCTGCATGGGTATAAGCGGCTGGACGGGCGCGATCTGCCGCACGGCCCCTGGGCCGGGGATCACCGCGCCGGATGAAGCTGCCGCAACGCGCGCGCCCGGTTACGCAGGCCGACGTCTCGGCCGATTGCGGCCTGTCGGAAATGACCGTCAGCCGCGTCCTGCGCGGGGCAGGGGGCGTCACGCCAGAGAATGCCGCGCGGGTGCAGGCCTCGGCCCGCCGCTTTGGCTATGTTGCCAATCGCATTGCCGGTGCGCTGGCAGGCTCATCCGTGCCGCTGGTCGCAGTGATCGCGCCCAGTCTGGCCGATATGGTTTTCCCCGAGGTGCTGATGGGCCTTTCCGAGGGGCTGGCGGCCGCCGATCTGCAACTGGTGCTTGGCCTCAACAATTACTGTGCCGCGACCGAGGAACGGGTGCTGGCCGAGCTCTTGGCCTGGCGTCCGGCGGGGGTGGTGCTGACCGGCCTTGACCACAGCGCGGCCACCCGTGCCCATCTGGCCCGCGCCGGCCTGCCGGTGGTCGAGATCATGGACAGCGCCGGGCCGGGCATTGACTGCATTCTGGGCCTGTCGCATCGCGAGGCCGGGCGCCAACTGGCCGAGGCGGTGGCCAATGCGGGCTATCGCAATGCGGCGCTCTTGTCCTCCAGCCAGCAGGCCGACCGGCGTCAGGATGAGCGCCACGCCGGTTTTGCCGAGACCTTGGCCGCGCGGGGTGTTCCGCTTCTTGGCAGCGTCAGCTATCAGGGGACCAGCTCTGTGCCCAAGGGGCATGCCCTTGCGGTTGAGGCGCTGCGGCGTTGGCCCGAGGTCGAGTTTTTATGCTGTACCAATGACATGATCGCCGCGGGGGCCTATTTTGGCCTGACGGGGGCGGGGTGCGATGTGCCGGGGCAGGTCGGGTTGTCAGGCTTTGGCGGGCTGGAGTTGCTCGACGGCTTGCCCCGCAGGGTCGCGACGATCGACATCGGGCGTTATGACATGGGTCATCGCGCCGCGCGCATGCTGGCGGACCGGCTTGCCGGCGCCCCGCCGGGGCAGAGACAGGAGATCGGGGTGCGCTTTTCGCCCGGTGAGACGTTGCGGCCCTATCCCGTCTCGCCCGGGATCAGCCGCGTCGGCACCACCGTGACGTCCTGACCCGGGGCGCCGGTCAGCCGGGCCACCAGCGCCTCGGCGGCGATCTTGCCGATGGCGGTGGTCGGCACCTGTGTCGTCGTCAGCCGCCGCGGCAGGATCGAGGCCGCCTCCATGCTGCCCCAGCCGGCAATGCCGATATCCTCGGGAACGCTTAATCCCCGTGCCTGCGCAAAGGCCAGCCCGCCAATCGCCATTTCGTCATTG
>CALLZQ010000583.1 GCA_937858255.1 uncultured Tabrizicola sp. | reverse complement strand
ACCGCCCCGCCGAACCCTTCCCGACGGTGCCCAGCGTGACCTCTGCCCTGCCCGACTTCACCTCGACCGTCGAGGGGGTGCTGGAGCGGATCAACCGCCTGCCGGTCGAGGACACGCTCAATCAGGCGATCCGCACCATGGCCGCGCTTGAGGCGCTCTTGGCCGATGAGGATCTGCGCGCCGTCCCGGGTGAGGCCAAGGGCCTGATCACCGATGCCCGCGGCATCCTTGGCAGCCCTGAAACCCAGGCCTTGCCGGGGGAATTGCGCGGGGCCGTGGCCGATCTGCGCGCCGTGGTGAACGATCTGCGGGAACAGGGCACGATCGACAGCCTCGCCGCCTCGGTCAAGAAGCTGGAAGAAACGATGGGCAATGTCACCACCGCCTCGGCCGAATTCCCGAAACTGGTGCAGGACTTGCGCGATCTGGCGGCCAAGGCCAACGGGCTGAAGGCCGAGGAACTGGTCGCCTCGGCCACCAAGGTGCTGGACAGCGTCGATGCGCTGATCGGTACCGAAGAGGCACGGCGCCTGCCGCCCGCGCTGACCGGCACGCTGGAAGAGGTGCGCGGGATGCTGGTCGATCTGCGCGAGGGCGGGGTGGTGAACAACCTCAACGCCACGCTGGACTCGGCGCGCAAGGCCGCCGGCTCGGTGGAAACCGCTGCCGCCGATCTGCCCGGCGTGATCGACAAACTGGACCGGGTGTTGGCCCGGGCCGACGGATTGGTCGCAACCTATGGCGCGCGCTCGGATTTCAATGCCGAAACCCTGTCGATGCTGCGCGAGATCCGTTCCGCCGCCAAGATGGTGGGGCAGCTTGCCCGGACCATCGAACGTAATCCGAATTCACTGATCCTGGGGCGCTGATATGAAAACTGCTGCCATGACCCTCACTCTCGCCCTTGCCCCGCTGCTGGCGGCCTGTGGCGGCAACGAAAACCTCTACCTCATCGGCAATGAGGGGGCAGCGGGTGAAATCCACGTCGCCACCCGCAGCATTGAGGTCAAGGAGGTGACGCTGCCCGCCTATGCCGCCGCCTCGGAAATCGCCTATCAGACGCCCGATGGCGCGCTGAAGACGGTCAAGGGCGCGCTCTGGGCCGAAGAACCGCGCGCCGCCGTCACCCGCATTCTGGCCGAGAGGCTGGATATCGGCACCAGCGCACAGGCGGCAGCCGAGCCTTGGCCGCTGCTCGACGGGCCGGATACCACCGTGACCGTGCGCATCGACCGGATGGTGGCACGCGCCGATCAACAGTTTGAACTGGCCGGGCAATTCGCCACCTCATCGCTGTCGGGCCGCGACCGGCTGCGCCGTTTTACCATCGTGCAACCGCTGGCCGGGGATGGCCCCTCGGCCATCGCCAGCGCCACCGGCGCCGCGCTGGGGGCACTGGCCGGCGATATCGCCGCGGCGCTGCGCTAGGCGCCCTTGCCCGCAGCGGCGGCCGCTCCGGCGACCGCCTCGGGAGCGCGGTCCTCTTGCGACTGCGGCGGCCAGAGTGTGATCAGCCGGGTTCCGGCGGGCGGTTCCTTGGCCTCGCTGCCGGGAAAGGTCAGCACCCCGCCCTTGGACAGCCGGGCAAAGACCACCGCCTCGGGGTTCTTCTCGCGCCATTGGCCATAGCCGAATTCCCCGGTCAGCCGGCTGATGCCAAAGCTCCAGCCCGCGGCCAGCATCTCTTCCAGCGCCGCGTGGCTGCGCCCGCCGCCGATCACCTGCCCGCCAAGCTGGGTTCGCACGGCGTGCCGCGCCTCCCCCTCACGCGCACGCTCTAGCTGCCAGACGGAATCGCGCCCGAATTCCGGCGCCAGATCGGTGGTCACCAGCGTGTTATAGGCATCGTTGTCGGTCATCGCGACCACCGTCCGATAGGTCAGGAACTCGACCGAATTCTCCGCCGCCTCGGCCAGAATATCGCCGTAATAGGTGGGCAGCCCCGCCCCGCGCGGACGGATCAGCCGCTGATGGTTCGGATCGGCGATCAGGACCGGCACCTCGGCCTTTTTCAGCACCTCGCCCAAGGCGGTCGAGGCGCGCGACCCACCGACCAGCAGCACCCCCGGCGCCTCGCCCCCTGCCAGCCCCAGCACCCGCGCCGGGGGCTTAGCCGAAAACCCGGGCAAGCCCGCTGCCTAGCCCACCAGCACAAAGGCCAGCGGCGCGATCAGCGCCCCGTCTGCATGGCCCAGTTCGGTCAGCCGCTGGCCAAAGAGCCCGGCCACCGCCACCAGCACCACCCCGCGCGGCCCGGTCATCGCGATCAAGAGCCGCTCTTTCATCGGGATCGTCGTGCCGATCAGCGAGACCAGCACCGTCAGGGGGCGCGCCACAAACACCACCAGCACCACAAACAGCACCGCGCGCCAGGTAAGTTGCCCCAGCGCCGCAAAATCCAGCGAGG
>CALLZQ010000582.1 GCA_937858255.1 uncultured Tabrizicola sp. | reverse complement strand
GCCGAGGTGAAGAGTGAGCGCGTGCCGGAATATTCGTAATTCACCCGCGTGCCGACCTCACCGATGGTACGGGCGGCGGCAGAATCCTGAATATCGAGGACAAGCGCCTCATAGGCCGCCTCATCGGGCGGGGTGCCCGGGGCATTGGCCTCAAACCAGGCCACCATGCGCGGCATGTTCGCGCTGAACTTGTCGTTATAGATCGACTGATGCAGCATTTGCCCGATCGGGATCACAAAGGTGATCACGATAAACGCCAGCAGCGGCAGAACCAGCAGAAAGGCCCGGCGCTTGGCGCGCAGTTGCGCCCGCGCAAGAGCGGCTTTCAGCGGACGGCCATCGGCGGTGGTAAGGGCTGCGGCGGGGGCGGCGGATTGGTCGGCCATCTCGGTCCCTTTGGCGGCTTGGCCCGTCTTTGCGCGGGCCATTCGGCAGGAAGGTGGGAGAGGCGGGCAAGCCGCCCCTCCCGTTCATCAGATCAGTTGGCAGCGAGCCAGGCGTTGAAACGCTCGTTCAGTTCCACGTCGCGGTCAGCCCAGAACTCAAAGTTGTTGACCAGCGCGTTCTTCAGGGCGTCGGGCGAAGTGGGCATATGCGGGCCCATCTCGGTCTTGCCGTCCTGGTACATACCGACCAGCGAAGCCGACGATTTGCGCGCCGGGCCGTAGGAGATGTACTTGGACTGGTCGGCCAGACGCTGGCTGTCGGTGGCATAGGCCACATATTCCATCGCCAGATCCTTGTTCGGGGCGCCCTTGGGCACGACGAACAGGTCGAAGTCCATGATCTGGCCATCCCAGATGATGCTGAACGGCTTGCCCTCGCCCACGGCGGCAGCAAAGATACGGCCGTTATAGGCGGTGGACATCACAACCTCGCCATCGGCGAGCAGTTGCGGCGGCTGCGCGCCGGCTTCCCACCAGACCACATCCTTCTTGATGGTGTCGAGCTTGGCAAAGGCGCGGTCCACACCCTCGGGGGTCGACAGCACGTCATAGACTTCGGCGGCCGGAACGCCATCCGCCATCAGGGCCATTTCGAGGTTGGCCTTGGCGCCCTTGCGCAGGCCGCGCTTGCCCGGGAAGTCGGTCAGGTTGAAGAAATCGTCGATCGAGTCGGCGCCCGAAACCTTGGTGTTGTCAAAGGCGGCAACGGTCGACCACACGATGTTCGCCACAGCGCATTCCGACACCAGCGCACCGTCGATAAAGTCGTCGGCAGCAGCCGTGCCATCAACGCCCGCCGGCAGGGCGGCATGGTCGATCACTTCCAGCGCACCTTCGTCACACAGGCGGACGGCATCCGACAGTTCGACGTCGAACACGTCAACCGTGACGTTGCCGGCCTCGACCATCGCCTTGATCTGGGTGGCGGGGTTGTCGGCAGCCAGCATGTTGACGGTCACGCCCTTTTCGGCCGCGAAAGGCTTGTTATAGGCTTCGACCTGGCTGGTCTCATAGGCGCCACCCCAGGACATCACCGACAGTTCTGCGGCGAAAGCCGAGAAGCCAACGGTGGTCATGGCGGTGGAAAGGATAAGCAGTTTTTTCATTGCAAGCTCCCTGTGAGTTTCGGCGTTTGTTGGCCGCGCCGGGCGGCTACCCCTTTTGTCGGGGGATTCTCAGGCGTGATCAAGGGCTCGGGCGTCCTGGGGATGCCAGCCGACCTTGATCTTTTGGGTAGGTACCAGCTTGGTCTGGCCCAGCGTGTTGCGCATCTTCATGACAAAGCCATCGGCCCCGGCCACACGCATCACCACCCGCAGGATGTCACCCATGTAGATGACCTCTTGCACTTCGGCGTCGATCATATGCGCCCCTTCGGGCATCATCTCGGGTTTGAACTCGACCCGTTCGGGACGGATCGAAACCAGCGTCTTTTGCCCCTTGGTCGTCACGTTCACCGGAGTTGCATCAATCAGCTCACCCGTGGCCAGCCGCACCAGCGCCTTGTCGCCCACGAGCTCTTCGATCACGCCCGGCAGCTTGTTGTTCTCGCCGATGAACTGGGCGACAAAGCTGTTATCGGGCCGCTCATACAGATCGGCCGGCGGCGCCAGTTGCTGAATCTTGCCGTCGTTGAACACCGCCACGCGGTCGGACATCGTCAGCGCCTCACCCTGATCATGGGTGACGTAAACGACCGTGATCCCCAGGCTTTCATGCAGATGCTTGATCTCGAACTGCATATGTTCGCGCAATTGCTTGT
The DNA here is from genome assembly GCA_937858255.1 of uncultured Tabrizicola sp. Lineage (GTDB taxonomy): Bacteria > Pseudomonadota > Alphaproteobacteria > Rhodobacterales > Rhodobacteraceae > Pseudotabrizicola. The sequence goes on along the minus strand of CALLZQ010000582.1, from coordinate 1,821 downwards.
CCAGCGCGCCCAATGGTTCGTCCATCAGCACCAGCGCCGGATCAAACACCAGCGCGCGCGCCAAGGCGATGCGCTGCTGCTGCCCGCCCGAAAGCTGGGCCGGACGGCGGTTGGCAAAGGCGCCCATCTGCACCATGTCCAGCGCCCGCTTGATCTTGGACTCGCGCTCGGACTTGCCCATGCCGCGCACCTCAAGCGGAAAGGCAAGGTTCTCGCCCACCGTCATATGCGGAAACAGCGCATAGTTCTGAAACACCATGCCGATGCCGCGCTTGTGCGGCGGGACCGAATTGATCGGCTGACCATCCAGCCGGATCTCGCCATGGGTGGCGGTCTCGAACCCGGCCAGCATCATCAGACAAGTGGTCTTGCCACTGCCTGACGGGCCAAGCATCGTCAGGAATTCGCCCTTGCCGATGTTGAGATTCAGGTCTTTGACGACCAGAGAAACCCCATCATAGCTTTTCTGGACATGCTCAAAGGCAACGAAGGCGTCGTTGTGGCTTCCGCTCACCGCGCTGGTCTCCCCGTGTGGTCCGGCAGGTATCCTGCACTCGTTGTCTCGACTAAAGCCAAAGCTGCACCGCATTGCAACCAACTTGTCGCGATTAGGGACATCGCACGGCAAATGCGGGAAAATCGGTCATTTTACGCCGCATTCGCCGCCCATAGCGGCAAGGCCCGGGCCGGTTGCAGGACGATTGGCGGCGGTCGGTTGCAGGTATTGGCGGAATTTCGCGCCCTGTTCCGCGCCGAAGGGTGACGCTGGGGAATCTCTGGCGCCGGGTGACTGCCCCGAGATGAAGAAAGGCGCGGGGTGGCCCCGCGCCTTCTTTCAAATCCCGTCATGGTGCGGATGAAAAGACTCGAACTTTCACTCCGGTTAAGGAACAGCGACCTCAACGCTGCGCGTCTACCAATTCCGCCACATCCGCGTTCATGACTTGGATGGGGGGGCTTTTAGCGAAGCGCGCTGGCGAAGGAAAGGGGGATTTTTGCCCCCTTGCCCGGTTAGTTGCCCAGCACCAGCGCCGGCAGTTTCGCCGCCCAAGAGGCAAGGGGCGCCACCGCTCCTGCGCCGGGCGTACTGGCGGCAGGGGCTGGTGCCGTTGCGGTTTCAACGCCCGGGGACGGCGGGGCCGAGGCGGCTGGCGCGGTCTCTGGCACCAGCGCGAATTGCGGCAAGGCGGCGGGCACGACCGGCGCCAGATCGCCGGCACGGCCAGCCATGGTAAAGGCCGCCTTGCGAATCAGCGCCGGCCGCTCGGTCAGCCCCGGGGCAAAGACCGAACCGCCCTGCCCCATCGCGTCCAGCCCCATCTGATACCAGTCAAGCGCCAGATCCGGGCGGACCGAGGCGCCAAACCCCTGACTGAGGTGATGGCCCGGCAATTCGGCAGAGCCCCCCCCCCCCGGTGCGGTCACAACCGCCGCCGAGCCCACCGCCACATCCATGGCATCGGTGGTATAACCCACCCCCAGACAGACCTTGGCCGTACCGGCAAGCTGCGCCGGCGACATCCCTGAGCCGAGGATGAACTGCTGAACGCCCTGCAAGACCTCATCCCGGCTGCGCAGCGACAGTGCGGCGACATGTTCGGACAGGATCGGCCCGAAACCGGCGCATTGCTGGGCGATCTGCTGCGGGGTAAAGCCGGCCACCTTGGCCGCCAGTTCCTCGCCCGTCGCCATGGCATAGGTACGCGCCAGACAGAACTGCTCGCCCAGCGCAAAGGCCGCGTCGGTCATGGTCGCCGCCGTCACATAGCCGCCATTGGAATTCGTCAGCAGGCTGATCTTGTTGCACTGGCTGGCCAGCGA
>CALLZQ010000581.1 GCA_937858255.1 uncultured Tabrizicola sp. | reverse complement strand
CACCAGATCGGGCACCGGGAAATAGGCGCGCGGCAGGATCACCCCACGCTCGGCCGCCGCCTTGCCGATCAGCACCGCGACATGGGGCTGGTTGAGTGCCAAGGCCATCTCACCCATCTGCGCCAGCCCGGTTTCATCCTGCGTCTCGGCCAGATGCAGCCAGAACCGCTTGGCCAGCGTCAGATCACCGGCCCGCAACAGCAAGAGCGCCGCCTCATGCACCGAGGAGCGGGTCCAGCCTGCCCCCTGCCAGTCGGATGGCCGCGCATCTGAAAGCAGCGCAGGGTCCAGATCGCGGCCCAGCCGCTCGGCCGCGAGCAGCCCGTAATAGGCCGTCTGGTGCCGCGCCGCCTGTTCATAGGCTGCTGTGGCCGCCGCCTTTTCGCCCGCCGCCTCATGCGCCCGGCCCTGCCAGTAATGCGCCCGGGCAAGCGAGATGGGGGTTGAAACACCCGCCTCCAGATGGCGGAAATGGCCCAATGCCCGGCCCGGATCGCCGAGCCGACGCAGGGCGATGAACCCCGCCAGAAACTCCAGATCCGCATAATCGCCACCGGCGGTGAGTTGATGACTGCTGGCCACCCGATAAGCCTCATCCGCCCGGCCCTGCCGTATCAACCAGCGCGTCAGCACCGCCCGGCGCGGCGCCCATGCCGCCGGATCACCCAGCGCGGCGGCACTGGTGCTGCGTTCCAGGATCAGCGGCACTGCCTCGGCGTAAAGGTCGCGCTTCATACGCCAGATGAACCGCTCATAGGCCAGCCCCGGATCGCCCGCCTGCGCCTTTGGCACCGCCGCGATCAGCGCATTCACCCCCTTGGCATCGGCGCGCAGACCCAGCCGCGCCACCGTCAGCGCCTGCCAGCCGGGGCCGACCCGGGGGAGCATCCGCTGCGCCTCGGCCTTGCGCCCCTCCCACAGCAGACGATCGAGGCGCAGTTCATCGGCCAGCGCGACGCTGTCACCCGCTAGCGAGATCATCCGCGCCTCTTCCTCGGCGCTGAAGGGCAGACTGGACCAGGCGCGCATCGCTGCCTCTTCAGCTTCGGCCACCCGGCCCGCCGCTTGCAGCGCCGCAATCAGCGCCAGCGCGCCCTCGGCTGTCTCGGGGGCCGTGCCGCCAAAATAGCTGATCACCCGCGAAGGCGTGGTGGACCGCGCCACCGCCGCCTCGCCCTTTTCGCGCAAGTAGGGCAGGCCCGGCCAATCGGCGCGGCGGGCCAGAAAGGCCTCATAATCGCCCAAGAGCCCCTCGCCCGCGCGCAGGCGCTGCCATTCGATCACATCGCGCCCGGCACCCGCCGGTGCCACGCGCAGCGCGCCATCCCAATCCTTGCCCGCAGCCAGTTCCAGCGCGGTGCGCATCGCCTGCACCTCATCGGCGCGGGCCGCGGTCAGGGGGGCTGTCAGCACCGCCACGGGAACGGCCAGCGCCGCCATGATCGTTGTTATCGTTCTGCTCATGCCCCCGAGTCTGCCGCAAGGCCCCATGGCCCACAAGCCACGATCCCGTCATTGCGCCGGGGACCGGCAAGCCCCCGCTTGGCAAGCGTGCCCGGGGCCAGTAAGGAAGGCGCGTTTGCAACCGGGCGACTCATGGCAAGGCCAGTGCCGCCCACACAAAGGAGACGCGCGCCATGCTGAAAGGGTCACTTCCTGCCCTGGTCACGCCGTTCAAGAACGGCGATGTGGATATGGACGCGCTCAAGAAACTTGTCGATTGGCAGATCGCCGAGGGTTCGCACGGGCTGGTGCCGGTGGGCACGACCGGCGAAAGCCCAACGCTCAGCCATGACGAGCACAAGCGGGTGGTCGAGCTCTGCATCGAAACCGCGAGGGGCAGGGTGCCGGTGAAGAGCATGAGGCGGTGGTCGAGGCCGTCGTCAAGTTCTCGGCCGGGCGGGTGCCCGTGGTGGCCGGGGCCGGGTCGAACAACACGGTGGAGGGGATCCGCCTGATCCGCCACGCCGAAAAGGTCGGCGCCAATGCGGCGCTGGTTGTGACCCCCTATTACAACAAACCGACGCAGGCCGGCCTTTACGAACATTTCAAGGCGCTGCACGACTGCTGCTCCCTGCCGATCGTGATCTACAACATCCCCGGCCGCTCGGTCGTGGACATGACGCCCGAGACCATGGGCCGGCTGGCCGCGCTGCCGCGCATCATCGGGGTCAAGGATGCGACGGGCAAGATCGAGCGGGTCTCGATGCAGCGCGCCTCTTGCGGGGCGGATTTCATCCAGCTTTCGGGTGAGGATGCGACGGCGCTTGGCTTTAACGCCCATGGCGGGCGCGGCTGCATCTCGGTCACGGCCAATGTCGCGCCGCGTCTTTGCGCCGCGTTCCAAGAGGCGACACTGGCTGGCGACTATGCCAAGGCGCTGGAATATCAGGACCGGCTGATGCCGCTGCATGAGGCGATCTTTATCGAACCGGGCCTCGCTGGCGCCAAATACGGCCTGTCGCTGTTGGGGCGCTGCTCTGAGGAAGTCCGGCTGCCGCTGGTGGGCCTGACCGATGGCACCAAAGAGCGGATCCGCGCCGCAATGCGCCATGCGGGCATCCTGAACTGAGATTTACGGATTGCAACGAACGCCGCCCCGGATCCCCGTCGGGCGGCGTTTTTAATACCACTTCCAACATTGCGTTAGGTTGCCCCATCCTTGACCTTTGCCTGATTTGCTCCGCAGATAGCCCTTCCGGCAACCCGAGGCTTGATGAACACGCTGACTGGACCAGATCACAATCTGCGCGTGGCGGCCTTCATGACCGCGTCGATGGCCGGCTTTGCGGTTGAGGATATGTTCCTCAAGGCCGCCGCGCGGCAGATGCCACCGGGACAGGTGATCCTGATTGTCGGCCTGTGCGGGATGCTGGTCTTTGGCCTGATGGCGGTGTTGCGGGGGGAACCGCCCCTTCCCCGGGCCTTTCTGCACCGCGCCTTGCTTATCCGTTCAGGGTTTGAGGTTTCGGGGCGACTCTTTTATTCGCTTGCGATCGCCCTGACGCCACTTTCCACCACCTCGGCGATCTTGCAGGCGACGCCGCTGGTGGTCGTCGCCGGGGCCGCCCTGATCTTTGGCGAGCGGGTCGGCTGGCGGCGGTGGAGTGCCGTTGCCGTCGGTTTTGTCGGCGTCCTGATCATCCTGCGCCCGGGGGTTGAGGGGTTTTCGGCCCTCTCTCTCTTGGCGGTCGCGGGAATGATCGGCTTTGCCGGACGCGATCTGGCCACCCGCGCGGCGCCAAAGGTGCTTTCCAACCGGCAGCTTGGGCTTGCGGGATTCGCCATGCTAGCCCTTGCTGGCGCAATCCTTTTGGCCGTGACGGGCGGGGCAGAGCGACCAGACCTGCACGGCGCGGGTCTTTTGGCGGGCACCACGATCTTTGCGATCCTCGGGTATCATGCGCTGACCTCGGCGATGCGCACGGGTGAGATCTCTTTCGTGACACCTTTTCGCTATACGCGGCTGGTGTTCGCGCTGATCCTGTCGGTCCTGATCTTTGCCGAGCGGCCCGATGCGCCCACCCTGATCGGTTCTGCCCTGGTCGTCGCCTCGGGCCTTTACGCCCTCGCCCGCGCCAACCGCCGCTAACCGCGCTGACGCCGCGCCTCATGCTGACCGAGGCGAACGTGGCGCAGCGCCTCGACCATCAGCGCGGTCAGCAGACCGAAGTTCAGAAAGCCATTCGCCCCCGCCATGCCGGACAGGATGCGCCACTGATGCGGCAGGATCACATCGCCAAAGCCCAGCGTCGTATAGGACACCAGCGCAAAATAGACCGACTCTTCCAAGGTGGGCAACGCCCCGATAGCATAGAAAACAGCCGCCCAAAGCCAGACGCCGGCGGTGATCACCCCCAGCACCCAGACTGAAACCCCGATCAGAAGCAGCACCAGCTTGGGGCGGTGCGGTTCCCGCAACAGCCAGGGCGAGGCCGCCTGAAACAACGCCTCCAGCACCAGCGCCGAGCTGGCCGCAATCACGATCGAGCAGAGCAGCAGCCCGGAACCGATGGCGATCTGTATCAGCATTCCCTGCCCTTCCCCCTGCGCCGCTGCGCCCTGCCTCTGGACTTGGCCCTTGGCCTCGCCTATCTCAACACGATCATGGCCACGAAATCCGACCCGAATTCCAAATTGATCGCCGAAAACCGCCGGGCGCGGTTCGATTATCACATCGAATCCGATCTGGAGGCGGGAATCGTGCTTCAGGGGTCAGAGGTCAAGTCCCTGCGGCAAGGCGGCTCGAACATCGCCGAAAGCTATGCCTCGGTCGAGGGTGGAGAATTGTGGCTGATCAACGGCTATATCGCCCCCTATGACAAGGCGAAAACATGGGGTCATGAGGAGCGCCGGCGCCGCAAGCTATTGGTCTCCAAGCGTGAATTGTCGCGGCTGTGGAATGCCACCGCGCGCGAGGGGATGACCATCGTGCCGATCCGCCTCTATTTCAACGACCGCGGCATCGTGAAGATCAAGCTGGGCGTCGCCAAGGGCAAAAAGCTGGCCGACAAGCGCGAAACCAGCGCCAAGCGCGATTGGGATCGCGAAAAGTCGCGCCTGCTGAAACACGCCGCGCGGGGCTGACCTTCGCCCTCCCCCCTTGCGGGAAGGTTTTGCTGTTTTTCCCCTGATCCGTGCCGCGAGGGAACGGCAGGTTGACCGACAGGCGCCGATGCGCCGTGGAAAAACCGCAGGGGGAAATATGGAGCTTCTTATTCAACTGGCGGCCGGGGTGCTGGGCGGCAATGCAGCCGGCGCGGCGCTCAAGGGCAAGAGCCTTGGACCCATCGGCAATTCGATCGCGGGCCTTTTGGGTGGGGGGATCGGCGGGCAACTGTTGCAGGCGCTCGGCTTTGCGGCGAGTGGCGGTGCGGGTGGCCTTGATGCCGGGGCGGTGCTTTCGGCCCTTGCCTCGGGCGGGGTCGGCGGCGGGGTGCTGATGACCCTGATCAGCCTGATCAAGCCGCTGTTGGCCAACAAGCGCTGAGGGCCAGCCTGATCGCCACAAACGGGTGGGGGGCGCGGCAAGTCGCCCCCCGTCTGGCCGATCTGCGGCCTTGCCCCATTCGGCCGGGCGTTATATCCCGGCTGCGATCCGCAAGGAGATTGGCCCATGACTTCCCAGACGATGCCCCTTGTCGCCGCCTCGCCCGAGGATGACCCCCGGACGCTGGTTTCGACCGATTGGCTGGCGGCGCATATGAAAGACCCCGACCTGCGTATTCTCGATGCGAGTTGGTACATGCCCGATGCCGGACGCAATGCGCAGACCGAATATGATGCCGGCCACATTCCCGGCGCGCGGTTCTTCGACATTGACGAGATCAGTGACCAGCGCTCGAACCTGCCGCACATGGCCCCGCCCACCGAAAAATTCATGAGCCGGATGCGCGCCATGGGTGTGGGCGACGGACATCAGGTGGTGGTCTATGACGGCGCCGGGATCTTTTCGGCAGCCCGGGTCTGGTGGCTGTTCCGCCTGATGGGCAAGACCGATGTGGCGGCGGTGGGCCGGCGGCGGCCGGAAGGGA
>CALLZQ010000580.1 GCA_937858255.1 uncultured Tabrizicola sp. | reverse complement strand
TTATGTTCGATCAGGTTGAGGTAGCTGGCCGAAATCCCCGCCTCTGTCGCCACCTCGGCCTGCCGCAACCCCAGGGCCAGCCGCCGTTCGCGGATCTGGGTGCCGGCCAGAAGGGTTTGAAGGGATTGCGGCATTTCTCGCGTCGCTTGTTTCGCCCCTTAGCCTTACATCGCCCGGAAAAGTTTACAAGCGCCTGTCAATACACCGGATGGCCGTCAGGGGCGCAGCAGCCGGGTATAGAGCGTTTCCAGAAAATCCCCCGCCTCGGCATAGGGGTCATGCCCCTCGCCCAAGACCGCCCGCACCTGCATGTCGAAATCGGCATAATGCTGGGTCAGCGCCCAGATCGAGAACAGCAGATGCACCGGGTCAAGCCGGGCAATCCGCCCCTCGTCCATCCAGCGGCGCAGGACCACGGCCTTTTCCTCGACCAGCGCCTTCAACTCCCCCTCGATCGCCTCGCGCAGACGATGCCCGCCCTGCAACACCTCATTGGCGAAAAGCCGGCTTTCGCGGGGGAAATCGCGCGACATTTCCAGCTTGCGGCGCATATAGGCCATGACCTCGGCCACCGGCTCGCCCACCGGGTTCATCGCGCGCAGAGGGTCAAGCCAGGTGTCCAGCAGATCGGCCAGAAGCGCCTGATGGATCGCCTCTTTGGAAGAGAAATAATACAGCAGATTAGGCTTGGACAGGCCCGCGACCTCGGCGATCTGATCCAGAGTCGCCCCCCGAAACCCTTGGGCCGAAAACACCTCAAGCGCCGCCTCGAGGATGGTTTCCGAGTTCTTTTGCTGAATGCGGGTACGCGGTCTTGGCATCATTATCCTGTGAACTGCACGGCGGGCGCGGCGATGGCAGGGCCTTGACTGCCCCAAGGGCGGTGATAGCAACTGCTTACCATCCGGTCAAAACCCAATCTCTCTGGGCCGCCGCGCCCCAAAGGGATATTACACAGGACCCCGCCCATGGCACTCGACCGCAACGCCCCGAACGATCTGAACGCCTTCTGGATGCCCTTCACCGCCAACCGCCAGTTCAAAAAGGCGCCGCGGATGTTCGTGGCGGCCAAGGACATGCATTACACCACCTCAGACGGGCGGCAGGTGCTGGACGGCACGGCGGGCCTGTGGTGCTGCAACGCCGGCCATTGCCGCCCCAGGATCACCGAGGCGATCCAGCGACAGGCGGCAGAGCTTGACTACGCGCCGGCCTTTCAGATGGGCCATCCTGTCGCCTTTGAACTGGCCAACCGTATCATCGACATCGCCCCCAAGGGGATCGAGCATGTGTTCTATACCAACTCGGGCTCGGAATCGGTCGAGACGGCGCTGAAACTCGCCATCGCCTATCACCGCGCCAAGGGCGAACCCACCCGCACCCGCCTGATCGGGCGCGAGCGGGGCTATCACGGCGTGAACTTTGGCGGTATCTCGGTTGGTGGCATCGTCAACAACCGCCGCATGTTCGGCAGCCTGCTGACCGGGGTCGATCACCTGCCCCATACCCATCTGCCGGGCCAGAATGCCTTTACCCGTGGCCAGCCCGAGCATGGCGCAAATCTGGCCGATGAGCTGGAGCGGATCGTCGCCCTGCATGGGGCCGAGACCATCGCCGCCGTGATTGTCGAGCCGGTGGCCGGGTCAACCGGCGTCCTGATCCCGCCCAAGGGCTATTTGCAGCGACTGCGCGAATTGACCAAAAAGCACGGCATCTTGCTGATTTTCGATGAGGTGATCACCGGTTTCGGCCGTCTGGGCGCCCCCTTTGCGGCGCAGTATTTCGATATTCTGCCGGACCTGATGACCACCGCCAAGGGCCTGACCAACGGCGTCATTCCGATGGGCGCGGTGCTGACCACCGCCGAGGTGCATGACGCCTTCATGAACGGGCCCGAGCATGTGATCGAGCTGTTCCACGGCTATACCTATTCGGGCAACCCCATCGCCAGCGCCGCCGGTATCGCCACGCTGGAGACCTACAAGGAAGAGGGTCTGTTCGAGCGGGCCGCCGAAATCGCCCCTTATTGGGAGGATGCGCTGCACAGCCTGCGCGGCCTGCCGCATGTGATCGACGTGCGCAACCTTGGCCTGATCGGCGCGGTGGAGCTTGACCCGATTGCGGGAGAGCCGACCAAGCGCGCCTTCTCGGCTTTCCTTGCGGCCTATGACAAGAACACCCGGATCCGCGCCACCGGCGACATCATCGCCATGTCGCCGCCGCTGATGATTACCCGCGCGCAGATCGACACGCTGATCGGCACACTGGCCGAGGTGTTGAAGAAGCTGGACTAAAGGCGCGAAAGGCCGGGGAGACCCGGCCTCTGGTTTCCGCCCCGGCCCATTCCGGCCGGGTCAACGACGCGCAAGGTTGCCCCTTGCCGCAGAGAGTCACGCATTTCCCGGTCCAGCCTGCAATTCAGGCCGCCGTTCATCACCTGTCAGGCGGCAACGAACATCTTCTGGTTTTCCCGAACCGCAAGACGCGGCGGGCGGCGCCCGGCATGATCAGATGTTGGAGAGAGGGAAACCCCTCTCTCCCAAGGCCGGCGGCCATCAGAAGAACGGGGTCATATTCCCCAAACTTCTCCATCCACTCACGCCCGCCCGAAGCGGCCAGCATCGCCGCCGGCAAGGCCACCATCGCGGCGGTGACAATCAGCAAACTGCGGGTCAGTCCCTTGAACATGCGCATCTCCCTTTTCTGTTCGCGAACGAGAGTTAGCGCGCGATTTCGTGATCTCCTGCGCACGGCGATCACGATCACGTCAGAACCGGGCCTCAGAAACAGGGCGTGACCGACACCAGCGCGCCGCGCGCGCCGATCACCTGACCCGCCAGCGTAGCCCCCGCGGCAAGGGCGGCCTGATCCCCCCGCCCCAACAAGTGCGCCGCCAGAAATCCCGCGTTGAAACTGTCCCCCGCTGCCGTGGTATCGACAACGCTGGCCACGGCGGGCGGCTGGCAGCGGACCTGCCCCCCGGGCGTGGCCAGCAGAATCTCACCCGGGCCGTCCTTGACCACCACCGTTGCCGCGCCCGCCGTCAGATAGCGCCGCGCCGTCGCCTCGGCATCGGCATCGCCGAAAAACCGCGCCTCATCGTCAAATGACGGCAGCACCAGATCGGCCTGCCCCGCCGCCTGCATCACCGCGCCGCACATCGCCTGCGCCGAGGGCCAGAGCGCCGGGCGCAGGTTCGGATCAAAGGCGATGCGCGCCCCCGCCGCCCGGGCGCGCGCCAAGGCCGCCAGCAGCCGTGCCCGGTCTTCGGGGGTCAGGATTGCCAGCGTGATGCCGGACAGATAGGCCAGATCGGCCCCGGCCAGAGCCGCATCCAGATGCCCCGGATCCGCCGCCAACGCCCGGGCCGCCGAGGTCGAGCGCCAATAGGAAAAACTGCGCTCGGCCCCGGTCAGCGAAATCAGGTAAAGCCCCACCGTCTGCCCGGGCAGACGCCGCAGATAGGCCGTGCCAATGCCGGCACCGGTCATGAAATCGGCCATCCTGTCCGAAATCGCATCGGTCCCGAGGGCGGAAAGATAGTCGACGGACCATCCCTCTGGCAGGCAGCGCCGGGCATACCAGGCGGTGTTAAAGGTATCGCCGGCAAAGCCCATGGCATAAAGCCCGCCCTCTTGCGGCGCCATTTCCACCATGCATTCGCCAATCGACACAAACCGCCTAGTCATTGCAGGGTTCGCCCTCAAAATAATGTTCATGCTCGGCCCGGATGCGGCGGATCTGGCTCTTGATGCGGATCAGGTGGCGGTGCATTTCCGCCATGGCCCGCGCCGGGTCACGCGCCCTCAGCGCCTCCCGCACCCGCAGATGATCGCCAAAGGCATCGGGTGAGGCAAAGGTCAGCGACAACAACCGCACCCTGTCCATATGAGCCTTGTTCTCGCGGATGATCTCCCAGGCATAGCCATGGCCGGCGCGCTCGCAGATTTCACGGTGAAACTGGTCGTCCAGATCATGAAACCGCTGCGCGTCAAGCGCCGTGACCGCCCCTTCCTGCCGCGCCAGAATCGCCTCCAGCGCGCGCAGATCATCCTCGCCCAGTCGCTCGCAGGCGATGCGCACGGTTTCGGCCTCGATGGCGGCACGGATGAAACGCGCCTGCATCACCGCCTGCTCCGAAATGGCCGAGACCACCGTGGCCCGCTGCGGACGGATGGTCAGGAACCCCAGCATCGACAACCGGTAAAAGGCATCGCGCACCGGCTGGCGGGAAACGCCCATGATTTCCGCGACATCCGTCTCGGACATCTTGGTGCCCGGCGGCAATTCCAGCGTGACGATCTGGTGGTGCAGATCGGCAAAGACCGCATCAGTGACCGAGGTGCGGGCGATCGGCTCCAGCGCCCGTTTCAGCGCAGCATTGGGCATCTGTCCCCTCCGTTGACAGGCATCTTCAACTAGCATATTAGTTTGCTAGACGATTTGAAAGCATCCTTTGCCATCAAATCGGAAAACATGGGGGGAAAACAAGTGCCACTGCTCGATCCTGATCGCCTGTTTCCGGTCGAGCCCTCGGCGCGTTCCCTTGCCCGGGCGCTGTTTGAAACGGTCGAGCATCTGCCCATTGTCAGCCCGCACGGCCATACCGATCCGCGCTGGTATGCCACCGACGCCGCCTTCCCTGATCCGGCGCAACTGTTTGTCACGCCCGATCACTACGTCTTTCGCATGCTCTGCTCGCAAGGGGTGGCGCTGGAGGATCTGGGGGTGCCGCGCGCCGATGGCGGGCCGGTAGAGACCGATGGCCGCAAAATCTGGCGCCTGTTTGCCCAGAATTACCATCTGTTCCGCGGCACGCCGTCACGTCTGTGGCTGGACCATGCCTTTGAGACCGTTTTCGGCATCGAAGAGCGGCTGAGCGCGGCCAATGCCGATGCGATCTACGACCAGATCGACGCAGCCCTGCAAACGCCGGACTTTCGCCCCCGTGCCCTTTACGACCGGTTCAATATCGAAGTGATCTCGACCACCGACGGTGCGCTGGACGATCTGGAGAGCCACCGACAGATCCGCGACAGCGGCTGGCATGGGCGGGTGATCCCGGCCTATCGGCCCGATGCGGTCGTGGACCCCGAATTCCCCGGCTTTGCCGCCAATGTCGCCCGTCTGGGCGCGATGACGGGCGAGGATTGCCACACCTGGACCGGCTATCTGGCCGCGCACCGCCAGCGCCGCGCCGCCTTCAAGGCGCTTGGCTGCACCAGTTCAGACCATGGCCATGCCACCGCCCGCACCGAGGATCTGCCGCAGGCCGAGGCGGCGGCCCTGTTCGCGCGGGTATTGTCGGGCGATTTCACCGCCGATGAGGCCGATGCCTTCCGGGGTCAGATGCTGACCGAAATGGCGCGGATGAGTCTGGATGACGGGCTGGTGCTGCAAATTCACCCCGGCTCGCGCCGCAACCACTCGGCCGGCGTCATGGCCCGGTTCGGGCGCGACAAGGGTTTTGATATTCCCGGACGCACCGATTACGTCGCGGCGCTGCGCCCCCTGCTTAATGCCGTGGGGATGGAGCCGGGGCTGACCATCATCCTGTTTACGCTGGATGAAACCGCCTATGCGCGGGAACTGGCGCCGCTGGCGGGGGCCTATCCGGCGCTGCGGCTTGGCCCGGCCTGGTGGTTCTTTGACAGCCCCGAGGGGATGCGCCGCTTTCGCGAGGCGACGACAGAGACGGCCGGATTCTACAACACCGTCGGCTTCAACGACGACACCCGCGCCTATCTGTCGATCCCCGCGCGCCACGATGTCGCCCGGCGGGTGGATTGCGCCTATCTCGCCCATCTTGTCCGCACCGGACGGCTGGATGAGGACGAAGCCTTCGATGTCGCCCATGACCTTGCCTACCGGCTTGCCAAGCAAGCCTACCGACTGTGACAGAGATCTTCAGGGAGGAAGAAAGATGAAACAATTCAAAACCTTTGCGGCCATTCTTGCGACAAGCACCGCGCTTGCCGGCGCAGCCTATGCCGAATGCGAAGTGACGCTGAAATCCTCGGACACCCACCCCGACGGCTATCCGACGGTCGAGGCTGTCAAGGTGATGGGCGAAAAGCTCAAGGAATCCACCGGCGGGCGCATCTGCGTCGAGGTGTTCCACTCGGCCCAGTTGGGTGAGGAAAAGGACACGATCGAACAGACCAAATTCGGTGTGATCGACCTGAACCGCGTCTCGATGGGGCCGTTCAACAACCTGATCGAAGAGACCAAGGTGGTCTCGCTGCCCTATATCTTCCGCTCGACCGACCACGCCCACCGGGTGCTGGACGGCGAAGTGGGGCAGGAAATCCTTGCCGCCTTTGAACCCCACGGATTTGTCGGGCTGGCCTATTACGACGGCGGCTCGCGCAGCTTTTACAACAGCCAGAAGCCGATCACCTCGATGGGGGATCTGGCCGGCATGAAGGTGCGCGTCATGCAATCGGATGTGTTCGTGGACATGATGGCCGCCCTTGGCGCCAATGCGACGCCGATGCCCTATGGCGAGGTCTATTCCTCGATCCAGACCGGCGTCATCGACGGGGCCGAGAACAACTGGCCGTCCTATGAATCCTCGGGCCACTTTGAGGTGGCGAAGTACTACACGCTGGACCAGCACCTGATCGTGCCGGAAATCCTTGTGATGTCAAAGGCTTCCTGGGACAAGCTGAGCGCGGAGGATCAGGCCGCCGTCAAGGCCGCCGCCGCCGCCTCGGGGCCGGTGAACCGTGAACTCTGGGCCGCGCGCGAGAAGGAATCCGAGGCCAAGGTCCGCGCCGCCGGGGCCGAGGTGATCGACAATATCGACAAGACGCCCTTCATCGAGGCGATGGTGCCGGTTTATGAAAAGCACGCCAATACGCCCAAGCTGAAGAGCCTGGTCGAGCGGATTCAGGCGGTCGAGTAAGGGCCAAGCGGCAGTCGGCGCGGCCCGCCGCGCCGACGACGGGGGCTTCGCGCCCCCCCGGAGGGACTGGCTTTGGCCAGCCCCTCTCCCCCGCGGGATATTTATGAACAGATGAAAGGCCGCCCCCGTTGAGGGAGGCAGCGCCGCGCCTGTGGCAAAAGACAGGCAGAGGGAGAGGAAGATGCACAGCGCGATGCTGAGGCTGGCGGGCGGATTGGGGCTGGTCGCGCAGGGCGCGCTCTGGCTGGCAGGGGGCGGTCTGGTGGCGATGACAGGGATCATCGGCGGCCAGGGGGTTTACCGCTATGTGCTGAACGATTCTATCGTCTGGAGCGAACCTGCGGCGGGGGTCCCGGTGGGGGGGGTTATCTTTTTGGGGGCGGCGGGCGGCCGCCCCCTCCCAGAGGGAATTCGGAAGGGCCTGTGTCTCGGTGTTGGGTGGGCCCTTCGCCCGCCTCGAAGGCAGAAACCATCGCCGACGGATCGGTGCCGTAGTCGATGAATTCGACGCCGTCGAGCAGAGCTTCGCCGCCCCACCACTTGCCGTCCTCGCGACGCTTGTAGACGACCTTCTGGCCGACTTCATAGGAAACCAGCTCGAAAGGCCCGGTGCCGATCGGGTTCTT
>CALLZQ010000579.1 GCA_937858255.1 uncultured Tabrizicola sp. | reverse complement strand
AGCCCAGACCCGCCTCGGCAAAGGCGTCGTTAAAGGCGTGGCGATGCGCCTCTTCGGTTTCGGCCAGCGTGCCATCCACATCAAAGATCAGCGCCTCAGCCAAGGGCCGCCTCCGCCGCCGCGCGGATGGCGCGGATATTGGCGCCATAGGGGCCAGGGTTCTCGACCGAGCCCCCCCGGAATACCGCTGATCCGGCGACCAGCACTTCCGCCCCCGCCGCAGCAAGGCGGGGTGCGGTGGCCGGGTCAACCCCGCCGTCAATCTCGATCAGCACAGGCCGGTCGCCGATCATCTGCCGCAGGGCGCGGACCTTGGCCGTCATGTCGATGAACTTCTGCCCGCCAAAACCGGGGTTCACCGTCATCACGCAGATCAGATCGGTCAGGTCCAGAAGATGCGCCACCGCCTCGGCCGGGGTGCCGGGGTTCAGCGCAACCCCGGCCTTCATCCCCGCAGCGCGAATAGCCTGAAGCGTGCGATGAATATGCGGCCCCGCCTCGACATGGGCAGTCAGGATATCCGCCCCCGCCTTGGCAAAGGCATCGATATATGGATCGACCGGGGCGATCATCACATGCACATCCATCACCGTCTTTACATGCCGTCGAAAGGCGGCAACGGCGGGCGGGCCAAAGGTGATGTTGGGCACGAAATGCCCATCCATCACATCGACATGCACCCAATCCGCCCCTTCGGCCTCAATCGCCTGAATCTCGCGCCCGAAATCGGCGAAATCGGCAGACAGGATCGACGGCGCAATCTTTATGCTGCGGTCTTGGCCCATGCCTTTTCCCCCCCGAGGCTGCCGGTCTTGTAGCGCCGGGCCATGTCGTCCATGGCAATGACCTTGATCTTGCTGGCTTGTCCGGCGGTGCCAAAGGCCTCCATCCGGTCGCGACACAGAACGCGCATCGCATCCATCGCCGGTTTCAGGAACTTGCGCGGGTCGAATTCCTTGCGGCTTTGGGTCGCGATCTTGCGGAACTGCCCCGTCATCGCCATCCGGCAATCCGTATCAATGTTCACCTTGCGCACCCCGTGACGGATTCCGCGCACGATTTCCTCGACCGGAACGCCAAAGGTCTGGGGCATTTCGCCGCCAAACTCGTTGATGACATCCTGCAGGTCCTGCGGCACCGAGGAAGAGCCGTGCATAACCAAATGCGTCTTCGGCAGACGCTTGTGAATTTCCTCGATCACCGACATGGCGAGGATGTCGCCCGTCGGCTTGCGGCTGAATTTATAGGCGCCATGCGAGGTGCCGCAGGCAATCGCCAGCGCATCCACCCCGGTACGGGCCACGAAATCCACCGCCTGATCCGGGTCGGTCAGCAGTTGGCTGTGATCCAGCGCGCCCTCGGCGCCATGGCCATCCTCGGCCTCACCCTGCCCGGTTTCCAGTGACCCCAGAACCCCAAGTTCCCCCTCGACCGAGGCGCCGACCCAATGGGCCATCTCGGCCACGCGTGCGGTGATCGCAACGTTGTATTCATAACTCGCCGGGGTCTTGGCATCGGCCTCAAGGCTGCCGTCCATCATCACGCTGGTAAAGCCGTGGCGAATGGCGCTCATGCAGGTGGCCTCATCATTGCCGTGATCCTGATGCATGCACAGCGGAATCTCGGGGTAAATCAGCGACAGCGCCTCGATCATTTTGGACAGCATGATGTCATTGGCATAGGACCGCGCCCCCCGGCTGGCCTGCATGATGACGGGCGAGTCGGTGGCGCGCGCAGCCTCCATGATCGCCAGCCCCTGCTCCATGTTGTTGATGTTGAAGGCGGGCACGCCATAGCCATGCTCGGCGGCGTGATCGAGAAGCTGGCGAAGGGTAATCAGGGCCATGGTCAAACCTCTTCTGTCTCGCGCATCAGCGCGGCGATGCCGGGAAGTGTCCGCCCCTCCAGCCATTCAAGGAAAGCGCCTCCGGCGGTGGAGACATAGGTGAATTGATCGGTGACCCCGGCGGCGTTCAGGGCGGCGACGGTATCGCCGCCCCCTGCGACCGTGACGGCAGTGCCCCCGCGCGTCAGGTCAGCGGCTACCTTGGCCAAGGCCATGGTCGCGCGGTCAAAGGGTTGCATTTCAAACGCGCCGAGGGGGCCGTTCCACAGAATCGTGCGGGCGCTTTCCAAGACGCGGGTAAAGGCGCGCACGGCGGCGGGGCCTGCATCAAGGATCATCTGATCGGACGGGCAGGCTTGGGCCGCCCGCACATCCGACGCCGCACCGGCACGAAACTCACGCGCCACCACCACGTCTTGCGGCAGATGGATCGTGCAGCCTGATTTCGCGGCCAGATCGCGGATCGCTTCGACCGTCGCCACCTGATCGGCCTCATGCAGGGACTTGCCCATCGGCGCGCCTGCCGCAAACAGGAAGGTATTCGCCATACCACCGCCGACGATCACATGATCGACCTTGGCCACCAGATTGCGCAGTACGTCGATCTTGGTCGAAACCTTGGACCCGCCGACAATGGCAACCGAGGGGCGCTGCGGCTTCTCCAGCGCTTTTTGCAGCGCCGTCATCTCTTCCATCATCAGGGGGCCAGCGACCGAGGGCATCAGACGGGCAATCGCCTCGGTCGAGGCATGGGCGCGATGGGCGCAGCTAAAGGCATCATTCACATAGGTATCGCCAAGCGCGGCCAGACGGCGGGCAAGGGCGGGGTCATTGGCCTCTTCGCCCGGATCAAAGCGCAGGTTTTCGACCAGCAGCACCTGGCCGGGTTCCAGCCGCGCCGCCTCTGCCTCCGCCTCGTCAAGCGTGGCAAAGCGGACGGGACGACCAAGCGCGCGCGACAACTCATCGCGCAACACCCGCAGGCTGCTGGCCGGATCGGGCCGCCCCTTGGGGCGCCCGAAATGCGACAGGATCACCAGCGCAGCGCCCCGGGTCAACAGTGGCCGCATCCCGCCGGCAAAGCGGGTGATCCGGGTCGGATCCGAAACGCGCCCCTCGGCCAGCGGCACGTTCAGATCGGCCCGGACCACCAACCTGCGGCCCGACACGTCAATGTCATAGACCGACCGGATCACAGCAGGGCCCCCATCGCCACAGCGGTATCGGCCATGCGGTTGGAAAAGCCCCATTCGTTGTCATACCAGGACAGGATTGAGCACATGGTGCCATCCATCACCTTGGTCTGATCCATGTGGAAAACGCTTGAATGGGGGTCGTGATTGAAGTCAGACGAGACGTTCTTCACATCGGTAAACCCGAGGATGCCCTTCAGCGGCCCCGTCGCCGCTGCCCGGATCGCGGCGTTGATTTCCTCGACCGAGGTGGCGCGCTTGGCGATGAACTTCAGATCCACGACCGAGACATTGGGCGTCGGGACGCGGATCGCAAAGCCATCCAGCCGCCCCTTGAGTTCCGGCAAGACCAGCCCCACCGCCTTGGCCGCACCGGTCGAGGTCGGGATCATGCTCAGCGCCGCCGCGCGGCCCCGGTACAGATCCTTGTGCATGGTATCCAGCGTCGGCTGGTCGCCGGTATAGGAATGGATCGTCGTCATCATCCCCTTTTCGATGCCGATGGCGTCGTTCAGCACCTTGGCCACCGGCGAGAGGCAGTTCGTCGTGCAAGAGGCGTTCGAGATGACCATATCTGCGGCGGTCAGGCTGCGATGGTTGACGCCAAAAACGATGGTCTTATCCGCCCCATCACAGGGCGCGCTGACCAGCACCCGCTTTGATCCGTTCTTCAGATGTGCCGAGGCTGTTTCCTTGGTGGTGAAAATCCCGGTGCATTCCATAGCGATATCGACATCGCCCCAAGGCAGGTCAGCCGGGTTGCGGATGGCCGTCACCTTGATCTTGCCGCGACCAACGTCGACCCAGTCCTCGTCCGTCGTCACCTCGGCCGGAAACCGGCCATGAACCGAGTCAAAGCGCAAGAGATGCGCGTTGGTTTCAACCGGACCGAGGTCGTTGATGGCGACCACTTCGATATCTGTCCGGCCCGATTCCACGATGCCGCGCAGCACATTTCTTCCGATGCGGCCAAAGCCGTTGATGGCAACTTTTACAGTCATGTCAGTACCTTGTTGATAGGTTGATCAGAGGCGGGCCTTGGCGGCGGCGGCCACGGCCTCGGCGGTGATGCCAAAGTGGCGGTAAAGGGCGGGGGCGGGGGCCGAGGCGCCAAAGCCCGTCATGCCGACAAAGCCATCGGTGTGCCGCAGCAGGCTATCCCAGCCCTGACGGATGGCGGCCTCGACCCCGACGCGCGGCGCTTCGCCCAGAACACGGTCGCGGTAGGCGGCGTCTTGTGCGGCAATGAGGTCAAAGGCCGGGGCCGAAACAACGGCGG
>CALLZQ010000578.1 GCA_937858255.1 uncultured Tabrizicola sp. | reverse complement strand
GGCGCAGCTCGGTTGACCTCTATGGCGCTCAGGTCGGGGGGCGTCTGGAGGATATGGCGTCGTTTCAGAAATATGTCGGCGGCTCACCCACCAATATGTCGGTGGGGACCGCGCGGCTGGGGCTGAAATCGGCGCTGTTGACCCGTGTGGGCGATGAACACATGGGCCGATTTATCCGCGAGCAACTGGCGCGTGAGGGGGTCTGCACCGATGGCGTGATTACCGACAAGGAGCGGCTGACGGCGCTGGTCCTGCTGGGCATCCGCGATGAGCATCGGTTTCCGCTGATCTTTTACCGCGAGAACTGTGCCGATATGGCGCTGTGCGAAGCGGATGTGGATCCGGCCTTTATTGCCCGGGCGCGGGCGGTGGTGGCGACGGGGACACATCTTTCCCATCCCCGCACCGAGGCGGCGGTGCTGAAGGCGCTGCGCCTTGCGCGTGAGGCCGGGGCGCAAACTGCGCTGGATATCGACTATCGCCCCAATCTCTGGGGCCTTTCCGGTCATGGCGACGGCGAGAACCGCTTTATCGAAAGCGCGGCTGTGACGGCCAAGTTGCAGTCGAGCCTGCATCTCTTTGATCTTATCGTCGGGACCGAAGAGGAATACCACATCGCCGGCGGCTCGACCGATACGATTGCGGCGCTGCGGGCCGTGCGCCGCGTGTCGGATGCGACGCTGGTCTGCAAGCGCGGGCCGATGGGCGCGGTGGCCTTTACCGGCGCCATCCCGGACAGTCTGGATGACGGCGAGGCCGGCCCCGGCTTCCCGATTGAGGTCTTCAACGTTCTGGGGGCCGGTGACGGCTTCATGTCGGGCTTGCTCAAGGGTTGGCTTGATGGCGAGGCCTGGCCCGTTGCGCTGAAATATGCCAATGCCTGCGGCGCCTTTGCCGTCAGCCGCCATGGCTGCGCGCCGGCTTATCCCAGTTGGGCAGAGCTGCAATTCTTCTTCCGGCGCGGCATCGTGAACAAGGCGCTGCGCCACGACGGCCCGCTGGAACAAATCCATTGGTCCACCAACCGGACCGGCGATTGGTCCAGCATGCGGGTCTTTGCCTTTGACCACCGGATGCAGATGGAAACGTTGCCGGGGGCCGATGCCGGGAAAATCGGCGCGTTCAAGGAACTCTGCCTGAAGGCCGCTGCACAGGTTCAGGACGGAAAACCGGGCTATGGCATTCTTTGCGACAACCGTTTGGGCCGTGACGCGCTGCATGCCGCTGCCGAGACGGGCCTGTGGATCGGGCGCCCGGTGGAATGGCCGGGGTCTCGCCCTCTGACGCTGGAACCTGAACTGGGGCCGGATTTTGGGGCGCTGAACGAATGGCCCTTGGCGCATGTCGTCAAGGTTTTGTGCTTTTATCACCCCGATGATAATGCCGAGATGAAAGCCGCGCAGGAAGAGACGGTGACGCGCCTGTTCCACGCCACGCGGCGCAACCGGCTGGAGTTCTTGCTGGAAGTGATCCCCTCCAAGGCCGGGCCGGTTGATGATCAGACCACGGCAAAGGTCATCCAGCGCTTTTATGATATCGGGATCTATCCCGACTGGTGGAAGCTGGAACCGATGCAGACAGATGCCGGATGGCAGGCAGCCTGCGATGCGATCACCCGCAATGATGCCCATACCCGTGGTATCGTGGTGCTGGGTCTGGGCGAAAGCGAAGAGACACTGGCCGCCAGTTTTGCCAAAGCGGCAAAGTTTGATCTGGTCAAAGGGTTTGCTGTCGGACGTACGATCTTTGCCGAGGCGGCCGAAGGCTACATGTCGGGCAAGATCGCGGCTGATCAGGCGGTAAAGATGATGGCAGAAAATTACACGCGGCTTTGCACCCTGTGGGATGCGGCGCGCGCGAAGAGGGGGTAAGGCAATGGCAACGATCCGACTGACTGCTGCGCAGGCGATGGTGCGCTATCTGGCGGCGCAGATGAATGAGGATGGTGAGCGTTTTCTGGCCGGGATCTGGGCGATCTTTGGCCATGGCAACGTGGTGGGTCTGGGTGAGGCGCTGCACGCCGCGCAAGACGTTCTGCCCACCTATCGCGGCCAAAATGAGCAGTCGATGGCCCATGCTGCGATTGCCTACGCCAAGCAATTGGGGCGCAAGCGGGCGATGGCGGTGACATCTTCGATCGGGCCGGGGGCGTTGAACATGGTCACGGCGGCGGGTCTGGCCCATGTCAACCGATTGCCCGTGCTGTTCATTCCCGGCGATGTCTTTGCCCATCGTGGCCCGGATCCTGTCTTGCAGCAGATCGAAGATTTCGGCGATGGCGCGATGACGGCGAACGATTGCTTCCGCCCCGTCAGCCGCTATTTCGACCGGATCACCCGGCCCGAACAGTTGTTGACCGCCCTGCCGCGCGCGATGCGGGTGATGACCGACCCGGCGGAATGCGGGCCGGTGACGCTCGCCTTTTGTCAGGATGTGCAGGGCGAGGCCTTCGATTACCCCGAAGAGTTTTTCGCCGAGAAAGTCTGGCGTCTGCGTCGCGTGCAGCCCGATCCGGTTGAACTGGACGCGGTTGCCGCAATCCTGAAAGCGGCCAAGCGCCCGGTGATCGTGGCCGGCGGCGGCGTGCATTATGCCTTTGCCACCGATGCCCTGCGCGCCTTTGCCGAAGCGCATTCCATTCCGGTCGTAGAAACGCAGGCAGGCAAATCCGCGCTGCCATGGGATCACCCTTTGAACTTTGGCCCTGTGGGCGTGACGGGGGCCAGCAGCGCCAATGCCATCTGCGAAAGCGCCGATGTGGTCTTTGGTGTTGGCACCAGATTCCAGGACTTCACGACGGGATCGTGGTCCCTGTTCAAAGAGCCCAACCGCAAGCTGATCAGCCTGAACGTCGCGGCCTATGACGCGATGAAGCATGGGGCGGAACCGCTCTGTGCCGATGCGCGTGATGGGCTGGTGGCCTTGGGGGGCGCCCTTGCGGGCAAATCCTTTGCAGCGCCGGCGGCCAAGCTGAAAGCCGACTGGTTTGCCGCCGCAGACGCGGCTTGCGCTGCGCCGGGTGAGCAAAATGCTTTGGCCACCGATCAGCAGGTAGTGGGAGCAGTACAGCGCGCAGCGGGTGAGGATACGGTGGTGATGTGCGCTGCCGGCACCATGCCGGGCGAATTGCACAAGCTGTGGAAATCGACGCGGCCGATGTCTTACCACATGGAATACGGGTTTTCCTGCATGGGCTATGAGATTGCCGGGGCCATGGGTATCAAGATGGCCCAGCCAGAGCGGGACGTGATCTGCTTTGCCGGTGACGGCACCTATATGATGATGAACAGCGAAATGGCCACGGCGGCCATGCTGGGCACATCCTTTACCGCCGTCATCACCGACAACCGGGGCTATGGCTGCATCAACCGGCTGCAAATGGGCACCGGCGGGGCCGAGTTCAACAACCTTTACGCCCATGCAAAGGTCGAGGCGCAGCCGCAGATCGACTTTGCCGCCCATGCCGCCAGCATGGGGGCAACCAGCGTCAAGGTGTCGAACATCGCGGAACTTGAGGCTGCCTTGGCCAGACGCCGGTCCGTCAAAGGCCCCTATGTCATCGTCATCGACACCACCCCCTATCACGACCACGCCCTTGGCGGGACGTGGTGGGAAGTCGGCGTTCCCGAAGTCAGTGTGCGCCCGTCTGTGAACGAGGCCCGCGCCAGTTACGAAACCAAACGGAAAGATCAGGCACGCATATGATCCGCTTCGGCACCAACCCTATCGCCTGGGCCAATGACGACGACCAGTCGCTCGGCGCCACTATCCCGACGACCCGCATTCTGGATGAGGCGGGGCGCCAGATCGGCTTTGACGGGATCGAGAATGGCCACCGCTGGCCGCAGGATGACCCCGAAGCACTGCGGGCGCTGCTGGCGGAATATGGCCTGAAATTCGTCTCGGGCTGGCATTCGCTGAACCTGCTGGTGAATTCGGTCGAGGATGAGAAAAAGGCGATCCAGCCGCATCTCGATAAGCTGAAGCACAACGGCTGCAAGGTTGCGATCACTTGCGAGACTTCGAACTCGGTTCAGGGTTTGGATCAGCCTCTGTCGAGCCGCCCGGTGCTGGACGCGGCGGGGATGAAGGCGTTTGGCGCCAAGGTCGAAGAGATCGCCGCCTATTGCGCCGCGCAGGGCATTGATCTGGTCTATCATCACCATATGGGCACCGTGGTGCAATCGCCCGAGGATATCGACGGGTTCATGGCGGCGACGGGGCCAGCGACGAAACTGCTGTTCGATGCGGGCCATTGCTATTTTGGCGGGGGCGACCCGGCTGTGGTACTGGCCAAAGATATCCGGCGGGGGGAGCC
>CALLZQ010000577.1 GCA_937858255.1 uncultured Tabrizicola sp. | reverse complement strand
GCGACTGCCGGCGGCCATGCCGTTGTGGCCGATCAAGAGGCCGGTGGCCGCCGCCTCATCGGGCAGGAAAAGATCGCGCTTACGGGGCTGCGCGCCGAATATTCCGCCGATATGCAGTTTGTCGGTCAGACCCACCTGCTGCGCGTGCCGCTGCCAGGGCCGACCCCCAGCCGCGAGGAAATGCAGCGCCTGTTCGAGGCGGCCTATCACGCGCGGTTCAGGGTCGATTTGCCGACGATCCGGGCCAATCTGGTGAACCTCAACACCTCGGTCATCGGCAGCCGGCCGGAATTGGACCTGTCGGCCCTGATCGACGCCGCAGGTCGTCGGGATGTGGCAGAACCCAAGGGCACGCGACGGGTCTGGTTTGGCGGCTGGGTGGAAACCCCGGTTTACTGGCGCGATCACCTGCCGCTGGATCTGCACCTGACCGGCCCGGCGATCATCGAGCAGATGGACACAACCATCGTGATCGACCCCGGCTGTACCGTCACCTCGGACGCCGATGGAAACCTGATTGTCGAGGTGCCGCATGGCCGTTGATCTGGACCCGATCACCCTTGCCGTCATTCAGGCCGGCTTGCAGCAGGTCTGCGACGAGATGGACCTGACCTTTTCGCGCGCCGCCTTTTCCCCGGTAATTGCCGAGGCGGACGACCGCTCGGACGGGATCTATAGCGCCGAGGATGGCAGCCTGATCGCCCAAGGGTCAAAGGGCCTGCCGGTCTTTGTCGGCGTCATGCAGTTCTCGACCCGCACCCTGATTGCTCGCATCGCGGCGGGAGAGACGGCGGCGCCCGAACCGGGGGATATCTACATCGTCAACGACCCCTATCTGGGCGGGACGCATCTGATGGATGTGCGTTTTGCCATGCCCGTCTGGCGCGACGGGCAGATTTTCTGCTGGCTGTCCAACACCGGCCATTGGCCGGACACGGGGGGCGCGGTGCCGGGCGGCTTTTCCGCCAGTGCGATCAGTGCCGAGCAAGAGGGGCTGCGCCTGCCGCCGGTCAAACTGTTCAAGCGCGGCGAGTTGGACCGGGAAATCTGGCAGATCATCTGCTCGAACATTCGCGTCAGCGAACAACGCATCGGCGATGTCAAGGCGCAGGCATCTGCACTGTTGGTCGGGGCGGAACGGCTTGCGGGGCTGATGGACCGCTATGGTCAGGATCGTGTCAGCCTCGCGATTTCCCGAATGCGCGATCTGGCGGCGCGGCAGATGCGGGCGATGATCGCGCTGATCCCCGAGGGAAGCTATTCCGCGACGGCGACGGTCGATTCCGATGGCGTGGTCAACGAACCGCTGACCATCGCCTTGAATGTGACCCGCAGGGGGGAGGCGCTGGAGTTCGACTTTTCCGGTTCCTCGCCGCCCTGCACCGGGCCGATGAATTCGGTGCGCGCGACGACGCTTTCCTCGGTCTATCTGGCGATGCGGCATATCTTTCCCGATGTGCCGATCAGCGCCGGTGCCTTTGATCCGCTGCATGTCACGGGGATTGAGGGAACCTTTCTAGACGCCGCCTATCCGCGCCCGGTGTCGGGCTGCGCCGCCGAGGTCAGCCAGCGGATTGCCGAGGCGGTGTTTGCCGCCTTGGTGCAGGCCCTGCCCGACCGGGTGACGGCGGCCCCCGCCGGGACCAGCGGTAATTTCGGCCTTGGCGGGCATGATCCGGCGACGGGCGCCGGCTATGTGATGTATCAGATATCCGGCGGCGGCTATGGCGGCTTTGCCGGGGGTGACGGGATCG
>CALLZQ010000576.1 GCA_937858255.1 uncultured Tabrizicola sp. | reverse complement strand
CATACCGGCAAGGGCCACCTCGGCCCAGATCACCGCCGCCGACCCCAGCAAAACCGCCTTGCGGCGCACCGTTGCAATCCCAGACATTCCGCCCCACCCGTCGCGAAGACAATTAACCAACGCCTTGGACTTTCGACCAGAAATGCTGTGCTGTCCACTGACAACCGGACAGGTCGCATGCCCCTGTCACCGCCAAAGTGCTATTTCGGCCACGGGTGGACAGGAAAAAAGCGGCCCAAGGCTTCTGCCGCTTTAAGCAAATTTTTGCCGAAGCGCCCTAGAACGGCCACAGGCGGAGAATCTGGCCTTGGGTTGCGAATCGAGCTGTGGCATATGTTTTGCACACTTGGGGATGAAGTGGCAGAGAATCCGCCGACACAGGCGGTCAACAGACGCGACGGGACAGGCGCTCAGAATGGCAGACAAACCGACTCTCGGACTTACGCGGCGTGGCCTATTGGGCGCATTCGCGGCAACCGCTGTGGTCGCAGCTCCGACCTACTCTAATGCTTTCGGATTGCTGAAAGGCGCCGGCGATATCCGCCGGATCCGCATGTATTCGGGCCGGACCGGGGAAAGCATCGATACGATCTACTGGATCGAGGGCGAGTACATTCCCGAGGTGCTGAAAGAGATCAATCACTTCATGCGCGACTGGCGCAGCGATGCGACGATGAAGATGGACCCGCGCAACTTTGACATCATGGCGGCGGCGCATCGTCTGATGGATGTGTCCGAACCCTATATGCTGCTGTCTGGTTATCGCAGCCCGCAGACCAATGCGATGCTGCGCTCTAAATCCCGCGGCGTTGCCAAGAACTCGCTGCATATGAAGGGGCAGGCGGCCGATCTGCGGCTGAAATCGCGCTCGGTCGGGCAGATGGCCAAGGCGGCTTCGGCCTGCGCCTCGGGCGGGGTTGGCCGCTATTCGCGTTCAAACTTCGTGCATATGGATTGCGGCCCGGTGCGGACCTGGGGCGGCTGATCGCCCTCACCCGCGACCCCATCGAAAAGGCGCCCCACGGGGCGCCGTTTTCATTTCAGCGGGATCTCAGCCCAGCGGATGATCCTCGGCCTCATCATCGGGGTCTGCTGGCCCTGCATCCCGGCCCCGATACCCCATCGCCACCACGAATTTCTCGGAACTGTCCGACCGGCTTGAGGGCGGTTTGACATTGGCCACCTTGCGGAAGTTCTTTTTCAGCATGGCCTGCATAGTGTTTTCCGCCCCGCCCGCCAGCACCTTGGCGACAAAGGTGCCGCCATCCTCCAGCACGTCAAAGGCGAAATCCAGCGCCGCCTCGACCAGCGCCACGATGCGCAGGTGATCGGTCGCCTTATGCCCCGAGGCGGCGGCCGCCATATCCGACAGCACCACATCGGCCCGCCCGCCCAGCCAGCCCTTGACCTTTTCATCGGCGCCGTCAGAGAGGAAGTCGAGCTGATGCAACTCGGCCCCGGCAATCGGCTCGACCTCTTGCAGATCGACCCCAAGCACGGACCCTTGCGGCTTTTTCGGGTTCTGCGACAGCGCATTCACCCGCACCACCGCCACCTGACACCAGCCGCCCGGCGCGCAGCCCAGATCGACCACCCGCGCCCCGGGTTTGAGAAACCCGTAACGATCATCGAGTTCGAGGATCTTGAACGCCGCACGCCCGCGATAGCCCTCTTTCTTGGCCCGCTGCACATAGGGGTCATTCAACTGCCGCTCCAGCCACAGCGTCGACGACAGCTTGCGCCCCTTGGCGGTCTTGACCCGCACCCGCAGATCGCGCTGCCCGCGGCCCGAGGTGTTCTTTTCAGGGGTCTTTTTCCCGGTCATGCGAATGGTCCTTCGGTCAAGACGCCGTCCCGCGTCATCTGGGCATAGAGCAGCCCCTCACGCAGCCCACGATCGGCCACCGACAGCCGGTCGGTCGGCCAGATACGCATCAGGGCCTGCAAGATCGCCGCGCCCGACATGATCAGCGCATGACGGTCACGGCCGATGCGCGGATCGGTGCGCCGCCCCTCGGGGCCAAGCGAAAGGTAGTCGCGGATCACGCTGTCGATCTGGTCCGAGGTCATTTG
>CALLZQ010000575.1 GCA_937858255.1 uncultured Tabrizicola sp. | reverse complement strand
CGAGACCAGCACCCGCTTGGCGCCGCGGCCGAGGTGGACGGCGGCCTTGTCGCGGTCATTGAACTTGCCGGTGCATTCCAGCACCACATCCACGCCTTCCCAATCCAGTTCCTGCGGATTGTAGGTGGACATCACCCGGATCGGCCCGCGGCCCAGATCGAGCATGCCGTTGTTGACCTTGACGGTCCCTGGAAACCGGCCATGCACCGAGTCATACTTCAGCAGATGCGCATTGGTCTCGATCGGGCCGGTCGCGTTGATCGCCACCACCTGAACGTCATTGCGGTTCGATTCCGCGATATGGGCCAGCGTGCAGCGCCCGATGCGGCCAAAGCCATTGATCCCGACGGTAATGGTCATGCGCGTCTCCAAGAGGCTAAAGAGTCGGGTTTCGATTACCCTTTATGCCCCCATGTTCAAAGCGTAAAAACGACGCATAATCATCGTGTTAGCGCAAAACTCGCCTGATTGCGCTAACGGTTGCGCTAATATGTGCGGCCGCAGGGGGCCTTTGCCTTTGCCTTGGGCTGCGCTAGGTCTTGGCGCAGCCAGCAGGGGAATCCGGGTAATGAGTGGGTTGATTGCGCTTCTCGACGATGTGGCGGCCATTGCCAAGGTGGCGGCAAGTTCTGTCGATGACATCGCCACGGCGGCGGCCAAGGCCAGCAGCAAGGCCGCCGGGATCGTGATCGACGATGCGGCGGTTGCGCCCACCTTTGTCACCGGCTTTTCGGCGGACCGCGAATTGCCGATCATCTGGCGCATCGCCATCGGCTCGGTGCGCAACAAGCTCTTGGTCCTGCTGCCGGCGCTGATGGCGCTGAACGCCTTTTTGCCGCAGGCGATCACGCCGCTCTTGATGCTGGGTGGGGCCTATCTGTGCTTTGAGGGCGCCGAAAAGGTCTTTCACAAGCTCTTTCCCCATGCCGATGCCAAGGTCGAGGCCGATTTCGCCACCGGTGATCCCGCCCATCTGGAAGAGCAAAAGGTGGCCGGCGCGATTAAGACCGACTTCATCCTGTCGGCTGAGATCATGACGATCTCGCTTGCGGCCATCCCCGAGAGCACCCTGTGGATGGAGGCGATCACCCTTGCCGTGGTAGGTATCATGATCACGGTCGCGGTTTATGGCGTGGTCGCGCTGATTGTGAAGATGGACGACATCGGTCTGCATCTGGCGCGAAACGCCATGACCGGGGCAGGGCGGGCCTTTGGGCGCGGCTTGGTCAACGGTATGCCTAAGCTGCTGACCTTGCTGTCGACCGTGGGCACGCTTGCGATGCTCTGGGTCGGCGGCAATATCCTGGTGCATGGCGTGGCGGAACTGGGCTGGCACCAGCCCTATGACGCGATTCACCATCTGGCTGAAAATGTCGCCGCTGCCGTGCCTCAGGCCAGCGGATTTGTCGCCTGGGCGGTGACCGCCACCATTGACGGTGTGATCGGCCTGATCATCGGCATGCTGCTTATTCCCGTCGCGACCCGTGTCATCGGGCCGATCTGGGCCCGGCTGACGGGCAGCAAGGCCGAGGCGCATTGAACGCGGGCGGGGCGGCCTCAGGCCACCTTGAGCAGCCCCTCCAGCGCATCATTGCCGCACATCAGATCGGCGATCGAGGCGCGGTCGAGCCGGGCATAGAACGCATCCAGCGCCTCGGCCAGCACGCATTTCAGTCGGCAGGCGCCGGCCAGCGGGCAGTTATTCTCGGCCCCGGGCAAGCCCTCGGCCAAAGGGCGGCCCCGCCTCAAAGGCGCGAAACACCTCGCCCACGCGAATATCCTCGGCCCGACGCCCCAGCATCAGCCCGCCCGAGCGCCCGCGAATGGTCTTGAGATAGCCTTTTTGCGCCAGAAGGTGAATCACCTGCGCCAGATGGTTCTCACTGGCATTGCAGGTTTCGGCCACCTCTTGCTTGCGCACGATACGCCCGGGGTTTGCCGCGCAGAACATCAAGGTGCGCATCGCCAGATTCGTTCTTGTCGTCAGTCGCATGGATCAGCCCGCCGGTTGACAGAAAATCGGTGAATCGGACTTGCGCTATTTTGCACCCTGATGCCTTGATCCATGTCATCCGAACCCCGGCGGCAGGATTGGCCCTAGGTCAATTTGCGGGTTGAGATTGCGAAAAATCACGCACATCCAAAAGGATAGGTTATGGGAGGGCAGGGCGCAGGCGAACCAGTGTTGAGCAATTACATATTTGTTGAGCAAATGCTCAATTTTCGTGATACTTATCCGGGCACCTGCCTAGGTGGGGCGGCGTGACCGGCCTTGGGTTTTCAAAGCGCTTTGAAAGATGCAAATGACTGATATTGAACGAATATAAAACCGTGATTTTGCGCAATGATTGCGGTAACTGTTGTGGGGCCGGGCGGGGGCGTCCGCCGGCAACAGCGGCGCCGCTGCCGGTCACGACGGCAAGGCAAGCGAAAGACCGGCACCCTATGCCGGATCAAAGGATGGAACGTGACGTGAAAGACCAGAGCCTTACCCTCTCGACGCTTCAGGCCGATATTCAGCGGCATCTGACCTTTACGCTGGGCAAGGATGCCGGGCATGCCAGCACCTATGACTGGCGGATGGCGCTGTCTTATGCGATCCGCGACCGGATTGTGGCGCCTTGGTTCGCCTCGACGCGCCAGACTTATGCCGCTGGTCACAAGCGGGTTTACTATCTGTCGATGGAATTCCTGATTGGCCGCATTCTGGAGGATGCGACGATCAACCTTGGCCTGCGTGACATGGCCGAAAAGGCGATGGCCGCGCAGGGCCAGGATTTCCGCGCCATTGTCGAGGATGAGCCGGATGCCGCGCTTGGCAATGGCGGGTTGGGGCGGCTGGCGGCCTGCTTTATGGAGTCGATGGCGACACTGGGCTGCCCCTCCTACGGATACGGTATCCGCTATGAACATGGTCTGTTCCGGCAAAGGTTCGAGGGCGGGCGGCAGGTCGAGACGCCAGAGGACTGGCTGAAACAGACCCATCCGTGGGAATTCGCGCGGCCCGAGGCGGCCTATACCATCGGCTTCAAGGGGCAGGTGGAAACCCGCGACGGGCGTGAGGTCTGGGTGCCGGGCGAGACGGTGATCGCCTCGGCCCATGATACGCCGGTGATCGGCTGGGAGGGCCGCTGGGCGAATACGCTGCGCCTTTGGGGCGCACAGCCGACAACGATGTTCGACCTCGACCGTTTCAACCGGGGTGATTACGCGGCTGCGGCCGAGCCGGAGACGCTGGCCCGCACCCTCAGCCGCGTGCTTTACCCCGACGACACCACCTATCAGGGCAAGGAGCTACGCCTGAAGCAGGAGTTTTTCCTGACCTCGGCGGCGCTGCAAGACATCCTGCGGCGGTTCCTGCAAAGCCATTCCGACCTGACCCAATTGCCCGCCAAGGTCGCCATCCAGATGAACGACACCCACCCGGCGATTGCCGGGCCGGAACTGGTACGGCTCTTGATGGACGGGCATGGGGTGGAGTTTGAGCAGGCGCTGACCATCGCGCGCGGCTGCCTTGGCTATACCAACCACACGCTCTTGCCCGAGGCGCTGGAGAAATGGGCGACCTACACCTTTGGCAATGTGTTGCCGCGCCACATGCAGATCGTCGAGCGGATTGATAGCTGGCACCGCCGCGCCTATCCCGCGCGCCCCCATTACGTCGGCATCGTCAAGCATCATGAGGTGCGAATGGGCGAATTGGCCTTTGTCATGGCGCATAAGGTCAATGGCGTCTCGGCGCTGCATTCCGATCTGGTCAAGCAGAACCTCTTCCCCGAACTGCACCGCCTGCACCCGGAACGGATCATCAACCAGACCAATGGCGTCACGCCGCGCCGCTGGCTGAAGATGTGCAACCGCCCGCTCTCGGGCCTGATCACCGACACCATCGGCGCGGGGTGGGAGGCAGATCTCGACCGGCTGCGCGGGCTGGAGCCGGCGATTGCCACCGCCGCCTTCCGGCAGGAGTTTGACGCGGCCAAGCGTGCGAACAAGGTGGCGCTGTCGAACTGGATCGGTCAGACTCAGGGCATTTCGGTGAACCCCGATGCGCTGTTCGACGTGCAGATCAAGCGCATCCACGAATACAAGCGCCAGCTTCTGAACATCCTGCAAACCATCGCCCATTGGCAGCGCCTGCGCGCCAATCCCGGTGCCGCTTGGGTGCCGCGGGTCAAGATCTTTGGCGGTAAGGCCGCGCCCGGCTATGCCGTGGCCAAGGAAATCATCCGTCTGATCAATGACGTGGCCGAGGTGGTGAACAACGATCCCGTCACCTGCGATCTGCTCAAGATCGTCTATCCGGCCAATTACAACGTCTCGATGGCCGAGCGGCTGGTGCCGGCCTCGGATCTGTCCGAGCAGATCTCGACCGCCGGCAAAGAGGCTTCGGGCACAGGCAACATGAAGTTCATGATGAACGGGGCCGTGACCATCGGCACGCTCGACGGCGCCAATGTCGAGATCCTGCAAGAGGTGGGGGCAGAGACCTTCTTCCTCTTTGGCCTGCCCGCCGAAGAGGTCGCCCGCCGCCGCGAGGATCCCGACCATGCCCGCAAGGCGATCGAGGCCAGCCAGCCCTTGATGGATGTCTTGCAGATGATCGCCGAGGGCCGCTTTTCGCCCGATCAGCCGGATCGCTATCACGATCTGGTTCACCGGGTCTGGCACCACGACTATTTCCTCGTCGCCTCGGATTTCGCGGCATTCGACGCGGCGCAGGCGCGGGTGGATGCGGCCTTTGCCGACCGCGAGGAATGGGTGCGGATGGCGGCGATGAACACGGCGCGGTCGGGGTTCTTTTCCTCGGACCGCACCATTCGCGGCTATATGGCCGATATCTGGGGCGTCGAGCCAGCGCTCTAGGGTGCTGGTCGACAGGGGGGACGCCATGACTGACAATCGGACCGATCTGATCACCGCTGAAGAGGCGCAGGCGCTGCTCGACGGGCGCCATGGCGATCCGTTTTCCGTGCTTGGGCTGCACAAGCGGGCCGGGAAATGGGTGGTCACGGTGCTGGCGCCCGGGGCCGAACGGCTATGGCTGTTGACCGGCAAGGCGGGCAAGGCGGTTGAGGCGCAGCCTTGGGGCGGGGGGCTGTTCCTCTGCCCGCTGGCGCGCAAATCCGCCTATCGCCTGCGGGCCGAGGGGCAGGGCGCGGGCTGGGAATGGGAAGACCCCTTCCGCTTTGGCCCCGTGCTGGGTGAGATGGACGAATATCTGCTGGGTGAGGGCACGCATCAACGCCTCTGGCAGGTGCTGGGTGCACATCCGCGCCAGCATGAGGGGGCCGAGGGCGTGCATTTCGCCGTCTGGGCGCCGAACGCGCGGCGCGTCAGCGTGGTCGGCGATTTCAACATCTGGGATGGCCGGCGCCACCCGATGCGCCGGCGCGGCGCGACGGGGGTGTGGGAGATCTTCATCCCCGGCCTGACCGAAGGCGCCACCTACAAGTACGAGATAATCGGTGCCGAGGGGCAGGCCCTGCCGCTCAAGGCCGATCCGGTCGGCTTTGGCAGCGAGCATCCCCCCGCCAATGCCAGCGTGGTGCGCGCCATTACGGGCGAATTCACTGATGCCGCCTGGATGGCGGGGCGCGCCGCGCGGCACACAGTGAATGCGCCGATTTCGGTCTATGAGGTGCATCTGGGCAGTTGGCGGCGGGCCGAGGGGAACCGGCGCCTGTCCTATCTGGAACTGGCCGAGGAACTGACCGCCTATGCCGCCGGGATGGGCTTTACCCATATCGAGTTGCTGCCGGTCTCGGAATATCCCTTTGACGGATCCTGGGGCTATCAGCCCATCGGTTTGTTCGCGCCCACTATCCGCCATGGCACGCCCAGCGAGTTCCGCGCCTTTGTCGATGCGGCGCATCGGCGGGGGCTGGGGGTGGTCCTCGACTGGGGGCCGGGGCATTTCCCGACCGATGCCCATGGCCTTGGCCGCTTTGACGGCACCCCGCTTTACGAACATGCCGACCCGCGTGAGGGGTTTCATCAGGATTGGAACACCCTGATCTACAACTTTGGCCGGACCGAGGTGCAGAACTTCCTGACCTCCAACGCCCTGTATTGGCTGGAGGAATATCACGTTGACGGGCTGCGGGTCGATGCCGTCGCCTCGATGCTCTACCGCGATTACAGCCGCAAGGATGGCGAGTGGGTGCCCAACCGCGACGGCGGGCGCGAGAATTACGAGGCCATCGCCATGATGCGCCGGATGAACACTGTGACCTATGGTCAGGTTGAGGGGATTCTGACGGTGGCCGAGGAATCCACCGCCTTTCCGGGGGTCAGCCGCCCAGTCGATCACGGTGGCCTCGGCTTCGGGTTCAAGTGGAACATGGGCTGGATGAACGACACGCTCAGCTACATGCAAAAGGACCCCATTCACCGCAAGTATCACCATCACCAGATGACCTTTGGCCTGCATTACGCCTGGTCCGAGAATTACATCCTGCCGATCAGCCATGATGAGGTGGTGCATGGCAAGGGCAGCATGCTGGGCAAGATGCCGGGTGAGGGTGAACAAAAGTTCGCGAACCTGCGCGCCTATTACGGTTTCATGTGGGGGCATCCGGGCAAGAAGCTCTTGTTCATGGGACAGGAATTTGCCCAAGGCCGCGAATGGAACCATGATCAGAGCCTTGACTGGCACCTGCTGGATCATCCCTTGCACGCCGGGATGCAGGCGCTGGTGCGCGACCTGAACCGGGTCTACCGCGACACACCGGCGCTACATGTCAATGACTGCCGGCCCGAGGGCTTTGAATGGATCGATGGCGGTGATGCCGAGGCCTCGGTGTTTTCCTGGCTGCGGCTGGGGACGACGGGCGATGCGCCGGTGGCGGTCATTTCCAATATGACCCCGGTAGAGCGGCGGATGCGTATCGGCCTGCCGCAGGCCGGGCAGTGGCAAGAGATCCTGAATACCGATGCCGGCCTTTATGGTGGCGGCAATCGCGGCAATCTGGGCGGCGTCACGACCGAGGCGGTGCCTGCCCATGGCCGCCCCCATTCGGCGGAAGTGACGCTGCCGCCGCTTTCGACACTTTACTTCACATTGATCTAGGGGCCGCTGGCCCACAAGGGAGGGGATCATGAAGGCAAGACCCAATGCAAGACTGTCCAGTCAGGCCATGGCCTTTGTGCTGGCAGGGGGACGGGGCAGCCGCCTCAAGGAGCTGACCGACCGCCGCGCCAAACCCGCGGTCTATTTCGGCGGCAAGACCCGGATCATCGACTTTGCCCTGTCGAATGCCCTAAACTCAGGGATCCGGAAAATGGCGATTGCCACCCAGTACAAGGCGCACAGCCTGATCCGCCATTGCCAGCGGGGCTGGAACTTTTTCCGGGCCGAGCGGAACGAATATCTCGATATCCTGCCCGCCTCGCAGCGGGTGGATGAAACCAAATGGTATCTGGGCACCGCAGACGCCGTGGCGCAAAACATTGATATCGTTGACAGTTACAATATCAAATACGTCGTCATCCTGGCTGGCGACCACATCTACAAGATGGATTACGAGATCATGCTGGCCGAGCATGTGGCCAACAAGGCCGATGTGACCATCGGCTGCCTGACCGTGCCCCGGATGGAGGCCACGGCCTTTGGCGTCATGCATGTCGACAAGGATATGCGCATCACCAGCTTTCTGGAAAAGCCCAAGGACCCGCCCGCCATTCCGGGCGATCCCGATCACGCGCTGGCCTCGATGGGGATCTATGTCTTTGACTGGGCCTTCCTGCGCGATCTGTTGCTGAAAGATATGGCCGACCCGAACTCCAGCCACGATTTCGGCAATGACCTGATCCCCGAGATCGTGAAAAACGGCAAGGCGATGGCCCATAAATTCGCCGATAGCTGCGTGACCTCGGGGCTGGAGGATGAACCCTATTGGCGCGATGTGGGGACGATCGATGCGTTCTGGCAGGCCAATATCGACCTGACGGAATTTACGCCCAAGCTGGATATCTACGACAATTCTTGGCCGATCTGGACCTATTCCGAGATCGTGCCGCCCGCGAAATTCATCCATGATGAGGATGGGCGCCGGGGGATGGCGATTTCCTCGCTGATCTCGGGCGATTGCATCGTTTCGGGGTCAGAGGTGCGCAATTCGCTGCTCTTTACCGGGGTGCGGACGCACAGCTATTCCAGCCTCGAACATGTGGTGGCGCTGCCGCGGGTGGTGGTCAACCGCAAGGCAGAGCTGAAGAATTGCGTCGTCGATTCCGGGGTCAGCATCCCCGAGGGGCTGGTCGTCGGCCAGGATCCGGTCGAAGATGCAAAATGGTTCCGCCGGACCGAGAGCGGGATTGTGCTGATCACCCAGGATATGCTGAATGCGCGGGCGGCAAAGCTGGGCTAGGCGCCGGGGCGGGCAGGGGAAATCTGCGCCCGCCCTTCATCATTTGCCCGGGTAGAGGAGAGGCTTATGGGCGGTCGGGTCCTGTCGGTGGCATCTGAATGCGTACCCTTCATCAAGACGGGGGGGCTGGCCGATGTGGTCGGCGCGCTGCCAGGCGCCATGGCGCCGCTGGGCTGGGAGATGCGGGTGCTGCTGCCGGCCTATCGCCGGCTGCGTCCGTTATTGGATCGGATGACCCCGGTCTGGACCGAGCCGGGCCTCTTTGGCGGCGATGCCCGGGTGTTTCTGGGCCGGATCGACGGCATTGATCTGATGCTGCTGGATGCGCCGCATCTGTTTGACCGCGACGGTGGGCCCTATTCCGGCCCCTCGGGCGACTGGTGGGACAATGCGCAACGCTTTGCCGCCCTGTCATGGGTCGCGGCACGCATGGCGCGTGAGGGGGTGGCGGGGTGGAAGCCCGATCTCCTCCATGCCCATGACTGGCAGGCAGGTTTTGCGCCCGCCTACTTGCGGTTTTACGGGGATGGCGGCGTGCGCTCGGTCCTGACCATCCACAATATCGCCTTTCAGGGCTGGGCCGAGGCGCGCCTGATCCATGATCTGCGCCTGCCACCGCATGAGTTTCATGCCGCAAGCCTTGAATATTACGGCAATCTTTCCAGCCTCAAGGCCGGGCTGGTGATGGCGGACCGTGTGACCACCGTCTCGCCCACCTATGCCGAAGAACTGCTGCGCCCCGAATTCGGCATGGGGCTGCAAGGGGTGATCGCGGCCCGGGGCGCCGATGTCTCGGGCATTCTGAATGGTGTCGATACCGGGGTCTGGGATCCTTCGGCGGAAAACCCTGCCTACGGGCCGGGGAATATGGCGGGCAAGGCGGCGGCGCGGGCCGCACTCTGCGCGGGATTCGGCTTGGGCGAGGGGGCGGGGCCGCCGGCCCTCGTCGTCAGCCGGGTGACCGGTCAGAAA
>CALLZQ010000574.1 GCA_937858255.1 uncultured Tabrizicola sp. | reverse complement strand
ACCCTTGCCCGCGCCCCCGGCCTGACGGATGCCAAAGGTAAAGCCACAAGCCTCAAAGGCATTGGGCACCCCCGGCATCGGCCCGATCAGCGGGTTGCCATCGGGGGTGTAGGGGATGGGGCCGTTGATCACCTTTTGCAGATTGGCCTTGGCGAGCAGCGGCACCCGCTCCATCGCGTCGTTGATATGCCACTCGATCCGCTCCAGATCGTCGGGGAAAAGCTGAAAGCTGAAATCCTCGGGCATCGGATCGTCAGGCGTGGCCCAATGCGCCCGGCAGGGGTTTTCATAGGGGCCAAGGTTGAAGCCCATCTTTTCCTGCCGCAGGTAATAGCTGCTGTCCACATCGCGCAGCAGCGGCAGTTTGTGCCCCGCCTCGCGCGACCATGCCTCAAGTTCAGGGATGGTGTCGAACAGCAGGTACTGATGGCTCATCACCATCATCGGCACACGGCGACCGAACAGACGCCCCACCTCGGCGGCGTAATAGCCCGCGGCATTGACCACATATTCGGCCCTGACCTCACCCTTGGGCGTGCCGATGACCCATTCGCTGCCCGTCCAACGGGCCGATGTCACGGGGCAGAAGCGTTCAATCCGCGCGCCCATGTCACGCGCGCCCTTGGCAAGGGCCTGCGTCAACTGCGCCGGGTC
Source organism: uncultured Tabrizicola sp. (assembly GCA_937858255.1). Taxonomy (GTDB): domain Bacteria; phylum Pseudomonadota; class Alphaproteobacteria; order Rhodobacterales; family Rhodobacteraceae; genus Pseudotabrizicola. Next base: position 784 of record CALLZQ010000574.1, on the reverse strand, counting down.
GATATCGCCGTCATAGGGATCATACAGCGCGCCGGTCAGATCATGGGTGCTGGCAAAGGGATAGCGCTGGGTGATCTCTTCCGGGGTCAGAACCTCAAGGTCCATCCCCTGATACCGGCCCATGCCCGCCACCCGCTTGAACTCCAACAGCCGCTCGGCGGAATGGCCAAGGCGCACCGATCCGGTGACGTGGTAGTTCATCGGATAACCGACAGCCTCGCCCAACCCCCGGTAAAGCTGCGCTGAATAGCGCTGCATGTTCATGACCGACCAACTGGAAGAAAAGGTCGGCACATTGCCCGCCGCATGCCATGTGCTGCCCGCCGTCAACTCATTCTTTTCGAGCAGGAGGCAATCGGTCCAGCCCGCCTTGGCAAGGTGATAGAGCGCCGAGGCCCCGACCGCCCCGCCCCCGATGATGACGACCCGCGCCTGTGCTGGCAAATCGGCCATGCGGCCCTCCTTCCCTTGTTCTTGGCGCGAATATTCGGCCAGTGAGGTTCCGGTTTCAATCGGTCTTTCCTTGGTCTATTGATCGGAAAAATCGATCAGGAAATCCGATGCAAAGCGAATGGATCGACACCTTCCTCGACCTGATGGAAAGCCGCAGCTTTAACCGCACGGCAGAGCGGCTGGGGGTCACGCAATCGACCATCTCGGCCCGGATCCGCGCGCTGGAAGAGGCGGCAGGGGCGCGGCTCTTTCACCGCTCACGCGCCGGGACGGAACCCACGACCGAGGCGCTGCGCCTTGCCCCCCATGCCCGGATCCTGCGGCAGGAATG
>CALLZQ010000573.1 GCA_937858255.1 uncultured Tabrizicola sp. | reverse complement strand
GCCTTCATCCGCCGCCAGCGTGCCACGGGCAATGTCGCGCTCAATCTCGGCAAGCTGATCGCGATAGACCGCCAGATCGAAACTCGCCGGCGTCTGTGCTGCCGCGCGGGCGCGCGCCATGGCCCGGATCAAGGTCGCGGCCACGGCCAGCATCAACCCGCCCGCCGCCAGCCAAAAGCCCCAGTCCTGCATGATGCGCGTGCCTTTCCTGTCTTACGCTGCCCCATGTAATGCCTGTGCGGCCCCGGCGAAAGTCACAATTGGCCGCAGGCGGGCAGCAGGGCAGGGCACGACCCTGACCCGGCCCCGGGATCAGCCCCTTGCCGATGTCGCAATTTTCCCTGTAGTGCCGCTGGCAGGGGCGGCGAAATCGCCCATTGGGTCCAGTAATAGGCGCAGCATGCATGCGTCACCGGCAAGGAGTCCGCCCGATGAAACGCTATTCGGTCTTTGCCATCGCCCGCGAGGCGATGTCCTACCACATGGGCTGGGAAAAGGCCTGGAGATCGCCCGAACCCAAGGCGAGTTACGATGCGATCATCGTCGGCGCCGGCGGGCATGGTCTGGCCACGGCCTATTACCTTGGCAAGAACCACGGCATCCGCAATGTCGCGATCATCGAAAAGGGCTGGCTGGGTGGCGGCAACACGGGCCGCAACACCACCATCATCCGCTCGAATTATCTGCAAGACCCTTCGGCGGCGATCTATGAAAAGGCCCGCAGCCTTTATGAGACCATGTCGCAGGACCTGAACTATAACGTCATGTTCAGCCCGCGCGGCGTGATGATGTTGGCGCAGACCCATCATGAGGTGCGCGGCTATCTGCGCACCGCCCATGCCAACAGCCTGCAAGGTGTCGAGACCGAATTCATCACGCCGCAGCGGGTCAAGGAACTCTGCCCGATCATGAATATCGAGGGGCCGCGCTATCCGGTCCTCGGCGCGCTCTGGCAGCCGCGCGGCGGCACCGGGCGTCACGATGCCGTGGCCTGGGGCTATGCGCGGGCCTGTAGCGCCATGGGCATGGACATCATCCAGAACTGTGAGGTCAAGGGCGTGCGGTCCGAGAACGGCCAGGTGACCGGGGTCGAGACCACCAAGGGCTTTATCGGCACCCGCAAGCTGGGGATCGTCGTCGCGGGCCATTCCGGGCAGTTGGCCGAGATGGCGGGCTTCCGCCTGCCGATTGAATCGCTCGCGCTTCAGGCGCTGGTGTCCGAGCCGATCAAACCCTGCATGGATGTGGTCGTGATGGCCAACACCGTTCACGGCTACATGTCGCAATCCGACAAGGGTGAGATGGTGATCGGCGGCGGCACCGACGGGTTCAACAACTACACCCAACGCGGCAGCTTCCACCATATCGAGGAAACCCTCCGCGCGCTGGTCGAGACCTTCCCGATGCTGAGCCGGCTGAAAATGCTGCGGCAATGGGGCGGGATCGTCGATATGACCGGCGACCGCTCGCCTATCATCTCGAAAACCCCGCTGGGCAACTGCTTTATCAACTGCGGCTGGGGCACCGGCGGGTTCAAGGCCATCCCCGGCTCGGGCTGGGCCATGGCCGAACTGATGGCCAAGGGCGAACCTGGCCCGCTGGCTGCCGAATTCGACATGTGGCGCTTCCGCGAGGGCCGCTTCATCGACGAAAGCGTGGCGGCAGGGGTGGCGCATTGATGCGCGGGATTTCGCACATCCTGAGTGGGGCTGCGAATTCGGGGAACCGGATCGCGATGGCATGCGTTTGCAGGACAATAGATACCTGCAAGGAGATGCAGCCATGTCCGACTATACCAACCGCCCCGCTGATTACACCAACCGTCAGACCTATGTCCGCGAAACCGAAAAATCCTCGGGGGCCGGCATTGCCTTTGTCGTCGGCGGCCTCGTCGTCGCTGTCGGCCTGCTCGCTTGGGCCATGTCTGACGGCGACATCGTCGATACCGCCGTCGTGCCGGTCGAAAGCAACACCACCACTGTCACTGTCGAGCCTGCTGCCCCGGTCGTCCGCGACACCGCGCCGGCTGCCGACGCTGCCCCTGCCGCGACTGTCGAACAGCCGGCCGACCCGGCCGCTGCCGCGCCTTTCCCGGCGCAGCCCGGTGCTGCCGTTGAATCGGGTGCCGCAACCGGCAACTGATCGCCGCGACCTCTCTGACCACTTGACTGGCGGGTGCCTTGCGGCGCCCGCCTTTCTGCATTCCGCCATCCCGTCACTGCCCAAAGGTGCCCCATGCTGATCCTTGAATGCCCCTATTGCGGCGTGAAGGCCGAGGAAACCGAACTCTCGCCCGGGGGCGAGGCCCATCTGAAACGCTTTGGGCCCGGCTCTTCCGCCGATGAGTTCGAAGCCTATATGTTCGCCCGTAAAAACCCCAAGGGCGTGCATTTTGAACGCTGGCGCCACAGCTATGGCTGCGGCAAGT
>CALLZQ010000572.1 GCA_937858255.1 uncultured Tabrizicola sp. | reverse complement strand
TGCTGGCGGCACGGCGCGGCTGGGCCGAGGCGCATCCTCAACGGGCAGGGCGTCTGATGCGCGCGCTCTGGCGCGCGGCGCGCTGGGCGGCGCAGCCCGAAAACCGGATGATGGTGGCCGAGGTGCTGTCCCGCCCGGGCTTTCTTGACGTGGCGCCGGAACTGGTTGAGCGGGCTTTGTCGCAGCGTCTGCTGATATCGCCTACCGGAACGGAAATCGCTGTGTCGCAATTCCAGACCTTTCATCACGGGCTGGCGAATTTTCCATGGCGCAGTCAGGCGGCCTGGATTGGTGCGCGCCTGTCCGCGCGCTTTGCGCTCGATCCGCAGCAGGCGATGGCTGCCGCGCGGCAGGTCTACCGCAGCGATCTTTACCGCCAGCACCTTGCCGTCGCGGGGGCACCCATGCCGCGCACCTCGGAAAAGGCCGAAGGGGCACTGGCGGGGGATGAACCGTTTCCCGCGGTCAGCGGCAGCCTGATTCTGGCGCGAAACCGCTTTTTCGACGGTGCGATCTTTGACCCGGCATATGCAGAGGGATGAAAAAACAGGCAGAACGCTGCGCCGCAGAAAAACTTTGCTGCAATCTGCATCTTTGGCGCCTTCGCGCCTTGACCGCAAAGCCCTCTGCCGCCCAGACTGATCCCAAGAACGAGACAAGGGCGTTTCGTTTTCCTCCCGAAAATCCGGGACCCCAGGCAAGGCCGCCTGACTCCGCTGACCTTTATGGTTCGGCGTTGTCTGCGGCCTTTTTCGCATTTCACCCCTCCCAAGGAGTCCAGAATGACCTCGCGCAATTTCCGTAGTGCCTTGATCCTGACCACCGCGCTGGTGGCCCAGCCGGCCTTTGCGGCCGATCCAGAGGTGGATGAACTGACCCTCGGCTTCATCAAGCTGACCGATATGGCCCCGCTCGCCATCGCCAAGGAAAAGGGCTTCTTCGAGGACGAGGGTCTGTTCGTCACGCTCGAGGCGCAGTCGAACTGGAAGGTACTGCTGGACCGGGTGATCGCCGGCGAACTTCAGGGCGCGCATATGCTGGCCGGTCAACCCCTGGCCGCGACCATCGGCTATGGCACGGCGGGTGAGGTGGTCACGCCCTTCTCGATGGACCTTAACGGCAATGCGATTACCGTTTCGAATGCCGTCTGGGCCGAGATGAAGCCGCATGTCCCCGCAGATGCCGAGGGCAAGCCGGTTCACCCGATTTCGGCAGCGGCGCTAAAGCCGGTGATCGAGGGCTACAAGGACCGGGGCGAGCCCTTCAATCTGGGCATGGTTTTCCCGGTCTCGACCCACAATTACGAACTGCGCTACTGGCTGGCCGCGGGTGGTATCAACCCGGGCTTCTATACCCCGGCCGATGTCTCGGGTCAGATCGCCGGCGATGTGCTGATCTCGGTCACGCCGCCGCCGCAGATGCCGGCGACGATGGAGGCGGGCACCATCCTTGGCTATGCGGTGGGTGAGCCGTGGAACCAGGCGGCGGTGGCCAAAGGCATTGGTGTGCCGGTCATCACCGACCATGACCTGTGGAACTACAATCCCGAAAAGGTCTTTGGCGTGACCAAGGCCTTTGCCGAGGAAAACCCCCAGACCATGATCGCGCTGACCAAGGCGATGATCCGCGCCGCGATCTGGCTGGATGAGAATGACAACGCCAACCGTCCCGAGGCGGTCGAAATCCTGTCTCGTTCGGAATATGTCGGTGCTGACGCGGCGGTGATCGCCAATTCCATGACCGGCACCTTTGAATTCGAGCCGGGCGACAAGCGTCCCGCCCCGGATTTCAACGTGTTCTTCCGCCACAACGCGACCTATCCCTATTATTCTGATGCCGTCTGGTATCTGACCCAGATGCGCCGCTGGGGGCAGATCGCCGAGGACAAGTCTGACGCGTGGTATGACGAAACCGCAAAGTCGGTCTACCGCCCGGATATCTACAAGCTGGCCGCCGAGGAACTGATCGCCGAAGGGAAGGCCACGGCAGAGATGTTCGACTTTGACGTCGATGGTTACCGTGAGCCGACGAATGCCTTCCTTGACGGCATCACCTACGACGGCACGACGCCGAACGCCTATATCGACAGCCTGACCATCGGCCTCAAGACCGGCCAGACCGTCGAAACCGCCATCGCCAACTGACCTGACCATGATCTCCCCGCGCCGTGATGGGCGCGGGGGACCCCGCCCATTGCAAGGATCAGCATCATGACCGCCATCGACCCCGCCACGCTGACGGCCCGCAAGCAAAAGGCCGATGAGGCCGCCCGCGCCCGCCGCTTTACCCGCATCAACAAGATGGATGGATGGCTCAAGGCGCTTGGCCTGCCTTTCGTGACGCCGATCCTCAAGATCGCTGCCGGCGATCCGCCCAAGGCGCATCTCAAGGATATCTGGCGCCTGCTCGGTGTGCCGGTGCTGGCGATTGCGGTGTTTGTCGCGCTCTGGGCGCAACTGGCGCCCTTGGTGCAGACCTCGCTGGGCGCGATCCCCGGCCCGCGTGAGGTGATGGTGCAGGCCGTCAACCTGCATGAGGACGCCAAGGCCGAGGCGGTCAAAGAGGCTGACTTCTACGCAAAGCAGGCTGAAAAGAACGCAGCCTTGGTGGCCGAGGGCAAGGCCGATCAGGTCAA